>NZ_VPDZ01000001.1:0-126035 GCF_013417465.1 Acinetobacter sp. YH12251
TTGTTCCATTTTAGAGATTTGTTTAAGATAAGATATAACTCATTGAGATGTGTCATAGTATTCGTCGTTAGAAAACAATTATTGTGACATTATTTCAATGAGTTATCTATTTTTGTCGTGTACAGAGAAATATTTCAGTCTATTTTCAGTGATGGATTCAGCGTTTTTGCTTTTTGCTTTCAAGTATTTCGTTTTTGGGGGCTACAAGTTGGGGCTTTAATGCGACTAAAGCACGGATATGCAGCTTTAAATTTGTCCGCTCAAATAGCTGAATAACAAAGCACCCGGATTTAGGGTATACAACAATGACAGGACAATAGAGAGCTTAGGATGAAAACTCAAACTGTATTCCACCCAATGAAAACCCTTGTTGTTGCCATGAGTTTGGCAACGGTATCAATGGCTCATGCAGGCAGCAATACTTCTGAAATTGAACAATTACGTGCAGAAGTTGCAGAACTGAAAAGTTTGATTAAAGCGCAGCAGCAAGTTCAACAACAGCAACAAACAGAGATTCAGCAAGTTAAAGCGCGTCCTGTTGCACCACCGCCACCAGCTACTCCAGCGGCAAGCTTGAAATCTAAAGCAGGTGCAGATGTAAATCTTTACGGTTTTGTTCGTGGTGATGCGAACTACATCATTGAAGGTGCGGATAATGACTTCAACAGCGTACATACATCAACTGGTGCGACAAAAGACAAATTGCGCGCGACTGCTAAAACAACGCGTTTTGGTTTAGATTTTACCGCACCAGTGGGTGGCGATAATAAAGTCGGCGGTAAAATTGAAGTCGACTTTGCAGATACAAATGGTTCAAATGATGGACTTCGCTTACGTCACGGTTATTTAACCTTTAATAACTGGTTATTTGGTCAAACGACATCAAACTTCTTGTCTAGTCATGCGCCAGAAATGATTGACTTTAATACAAACGTCGGTGGTGGTACTACACGTATTCCTCAAGTTCGTTATAACTACAAGTTAGCTCCAGATACTCAATTATTTGTTTCTGCGGAAGAAGGGGATAGTAAAGGGACTGTTGCTGCAGATCCGACGTATCGCCTTCCAAACTTAACTGCCAAAGTGACTCAAGGTTTTGCTGCAGGCAAAGGTACCGCTTCAGCTCGTGCATTGGTTGAAAACTACAAATCTAAAACTGCGGATGATACAGAAACAGCTTGGGGTGTAGCAGCGGGTGCATCTTATGCAGTGACTGATCAATTGAAATTGAATGGTGATGTCTCGTATACAGAAGGCAACAGCAACTATTTATATGGTTCTAACTCGGCTTACTCTGTGGTAGATGGCAACATCGAGCAAAACAAATTCACTGCTGTACAAGTGGGTGCAACTTATAAGTTTAATGAAAAACTACGTTCGACTTTAGCTTACGGCGCGCTATTTGCGGATGATGGCAGCGCGTATGCGAAAGATGCATCTAACTCAAATGCGAATGAAGAAGCACAGCAAGCTTGGATTAACTTTATTTACGCACCTGTAAAACCAGTTGAACTTGGCTTGGAATATGTAAACGGTAAACGCAAAAACTTTGCGGGTGAATCTTATAACGATGACCGCGTGGGCTTAATGGCTAAATATAGCTTCTAAGCACAAACTACTGATCTAATCGATCAAAAAAGCCTGACTCAGTTCAGGCTTTTTTTGTTGAAACAGGAGATTTTTCAACGCAAATTAACCCATAGCACTAAGCAGATGGAACCACTAAATCGCCTGAGTCATGATGTCGTACTGGTTAAAGCATTCATTTAACCACGTCCTACATGGGCAGCATGTTCAAATCTTTAATATTTTATATAGATAAAAAATGCGAATACATTTTAGTAAAAACAAACAGATATAACTTTAAATTATAGCAAATAAAACTTTTTGTAATTAAAATTAATGAAATTTCTCTGTTCTCCACGCATAATGTGCGACTTTTCTAATCAGCATTTGATTTTATGTATTTCATCTATGATGTGAATATTGTAGTAAGTGTTGGTTTAGTAAGCATGAACTGCTTTTATGGATTTGTTTTGTCGAATTGAGTTTTCACTTCTTTTAACTCAGGCATACATATTTGAATCAGATGATGAATATTTATGATTGGCAATGAATAGCTGGTAGCCTGATTTATTAGTTAAATTTACAAATTGGAATTGTATTTTAATTAATAAACGCTACTAATTTCTATTAATTGGACTAATAAATATTCTAACCATTTTGGACAAATTATTATGGAATTTAGCTTTAACGCATTTTATACCTTAATTGCGGCGGTGATCGTTCTTTTATTAGGACGTTTTCTGGTAAATAAAATCAGTTTTTTGAGGCGTTACAATATTCCTGAGCCCGTAGCTGGTGGTTTGGTTGCTGCAATAATTTCATTGGTTGTACATAGCATTTGGGGTTATAGCATTACTACGAGTAGTGAATTACAAACCAGTTTTATGCTAATTTTCTTCGCATCCATTGGTTTAAGCGCAAACTTTGCCAAATTGAAAGAAGGAGGAATTGGTCTTGTTATTTTTCTGGTAGCCGTTGCTTCTTTCATTGTTGTGCAGGATGTCGTTGGTATCAGTCTTGCCACTTTATTGGGTATTGATCCACTGATTGGTTTGATTGCAGGTTCAATTACGTTGACAGGTGGTCATGGTACAGCTGGTGCATGGGGTGAAATTCTTGAAGTTGAACACGGTATACAAGGTGCATTAGCTTTAGGTATGGCAAGTGCAACTTTTGGTTTAATCATTGGTGGTATTATTGGTGGACCATTAGCTAAGTTGCTAATTAATCGTTATCACCTAGCAACTCCGCGCACGAATGAGCAAATTGAGCGTAGTGATAACACACCACTAGCTGATATTAATTCAACAGAATATGTACCTTTTGAATATCCACATCGTGTTCGTTTAATTACCGCAGATAATGCAATTACGACTTTGGGCTTATTTGCTGGCTGTTTAGCATTTGCTGATTTTATGACGGCTTTCAGTAAAGGTACGATGTTTGAATTACCGACATTTGTATGGGCTTTAGCTGGTGGTGTCATTTTACGTAATGTATTAGAAGGTATTTTCCGCGTACAAATATTTGATCGTGCAATTGATGTATTTGGTAATGCTTCATTATCACTGTACTTAGCAATGGCACTATTATCGTTGAAACTATGGCAGCTATCAGATCTTGCAGGACCATTAGTTGTGATTTTGGGAGCCCAAACATTAACAATGGCACTATATGCTGCGTTTATCACTTTCCGTGTAATGGGCAAAAATTATGATGCTGCGGTTTTAGCGGCGGGTCATTGTGGTTTTGGTATGGGGGCAACACCTACCGCAGTCGCAAATATGCAAGCCATTACCAATATGTATGGTCCATCTCATAAGGCTTTCTTAATCGTTCCTTTATGTGGCGCATTTTTTGTTGATTTGATTAACGCAACAGTTATTCAATTAATTCTTAAATTCTTTGCTTAATTTAGAAAGGCTCTTCAAAAAAGAGCCTTTTATACTTTTGACCATTTAAAACTAGGGTTGAATATGAATGAACAATTAAACGAAACCCTGATGAGCTGGGTCAAAGTTTTTAATGATCCGCTTTGGGATTTCTTAGTCGTATTTTTAGTGGCGGTTGGTATTTTTTATACCTTAATCACTGGTGCAGTTCAGATTCGTCTATTTTTTCATAGTATTAAAGTGATGAAATCTAGCCGTAAAGAAGGCGATGATGAGCATGGGATTACACCATTCCAAGCCTTTGTGACTGGACTGGCAAGTCGTGTCGGTGTGGGTAATGTCGCAGGTGTTGCAATTGCGATTGCAATTGGTGGGCCGGGTGCAGTGTTCTGGATGTGGTTTACCGCATTTTTAGGCATGAGTTCTGCATTTGTGGAGTCTTCACTTGCACAGCTCTTTAAAGTGCGTGATACGCAAAATCAGCAATTCCGTGGTGGTCCAGCGTATTACATCACGCAAGGCTTAAAGCAAAAGTGGTTGGGCGTGGTTTTTGCCATCGCGCTGATTTCAACCTACGGTTTTGTCTTTAATGCGGTGCAAGCCAATGCGATTACAGGTGCGACCTCACATGCGTGGGGCTGGGATAAAGCCAATATCATTTTAGACTTAGGTGGTTTTGGTTTCGAAATCTCTTGGGTAGGTTTGTTCTTGGTGTTCATTACCGCGCTGATTATTTTTGGTGGTATTAAGCGTATTGCAAAAGTGGCAGAACGTTTTGTTCCATTTATGGCATTACTTTATTTGGCAGTCGCGCTCTATATCGCTTTTGCTAACTTTGCAATCTTGCCTGATATCTTCCAGTTAATATTCAGCAAAGCATTTGAGTTTGATGCTGCGGCTGGTGGTTTCTTCGGTGCTATGGTTTCTATGGCGATGATGCAAGGCATTAAGCGTGGATTATTCTCAAACGAAGCGGGTATGGGTTCTGCTCCGAATGCTGCGGCAGCATCAGATGTTAAACACCCGGTCAATCAAGGCCTGGTTCAGATGCTCGGTGTCTTTGTTGATACATTTGTGGTGTGTACCTGTACGGCGATCATTATTTTGGCATCTGGCTTGTATGAAAATGCAGGCTTTGAGGGTGTTGCTTTGACGCAAATGGCGCTTGAAAGCCAGATTGGCGCATGGGGAGATGACTTCCTTGCCATAATCTTGTTCTTATTCGCTTATTCTTCAGTAATCGGTAACTATGCTTATGCTGAAGGTAATGTGCAGTTTATCAATAACAATCCTAAGGTCATGTTTATATTCCGCGTAGTCGTCCTCATGATGGTGTACTTTGGCTCAATCATGAGTGTGCCACTGATTTGGAACTTAGCGGATCTCTTCATGGGCGTGATGGCGAGTATTAACCTCTTTGCGATTTTATTGCTGACGCCATTCTTATTGATGCTGATGAAAGACTACACCTCACAGTTAAAACGGGGTGTAAAAGAGCCAGTATTTAAAATGGATGAACATCCAAAATATAAGGATCGCGTTAATTCCGATATTTGGTAAAGTCAAAAATTAACTTTAAAAAGCTCCGTTATCGGGGCTTTTTTTGCTAGTAAAGGGCTTGAATCCTGATGTGGAAATTCTGCTAGACATTGAAACTTTGACAGCCAATGACTTTCTAGGTTGTATGTCAATATAATGTGCATCGATCAGAGGCATTAACGAATAATAACAGTGACGTGAATGTGGACTGATTAGACTACTTTTTCTCTTCAAATCTCGAGTTGCATTTGGAATATCTCTCAATGAAAAGCATAACTGTTTTGATGACTGCATTCGCAATCAGCCTTGTAGGTTGTCAAAGTGTGGGCTCAAAAAAGGTCAGCGCTGAAACAACATCACAAATTCGAACTTATACAGCAGCACCTGCTCAAGTGGCGAATAACCGCATTGACTTTAAAAAAGTGAAAAAGCAGGAAAAGCGTCCGATTGTTGCTTTGGTTTTAGGGAGTGGTGGGGCACGTGGTTATGCACACATTGGCGCCATTCAGATACTTGAACAGCAGGGAATACACCCAGATTTTATTGTTGGAACCAGTGCGGGTAGCATTGTGGGTTCAATCTATGCTTCAGGTAAAAGTGCCAATGAGTTAAGAGATATCGCCTTAAATATGAAAGCCAATGATGTTCGAGAAATACGTTTGGACAAAAAAGGCTTTTTTGACGGTAAAAAAGTTGAAGATTATATCAATGAGCAAGTTGATGATGTGCCTTTAGAGTTGCTAAAAACCCCAATGTATGTGGTGGCAACCGAGTTAAAAGATGGCAAAAAAGTCGTGTTCAATTATGGCAATACGGGGCAGGCTGTTCGTGCTTCGGTGTCAATTCCGAGTATGTTTATTCCAACGATTATTGAAGATACAGAATATGTCGATGGTGGCTTGGTCAGTCCTGTTCCTGTGGACGTTGCACGCGATTTAGGGGCAGATATTATTATTGCGGTGGATATTTTGGCACGACCGATTCATACCGAAACGTCGAATGTTTGGGGCTTGTTTAACCAAAATATCAATATTATGCAAAATCGTTTAGCTCAAGAAGAGCTCAAGCGAGCAGACATTGTGATTCAACCTGATTTACGTGAAAAAGCACATATATTTGATGTGAAAGGGCGTGAAGCGACGATGCTTGCAGGTGAAGAGGCAACCTTGGAAAAACTTGGAGAGATTTCTCGGGTTTATGCTGAACACCAATATAGCAAGGGACATCATATTCCTTATTTGGCAGCCAAAGACTAGGCTGATACGATTCGCAAATTTAAACGCATCCTGTTCACCTCTCAGGGTGCATTTTTATTTCAGCAAAGCATTTTAATTTTTGCTCTCAGCTTTTCCCATGCTCAATAGTATCTAGTAATCATTAATATCTTGGATGTTGATTGGTTTTAGGTCTTAATCAAAAGATTTGCCAAATATAAAAATCTTAATAATACGAAAATATACAGTTAATTATTTGAAATTAATTAAAAAAATCATATTAATTGGTTTTACGTAGATTTTAAGAGTATATACCTATATTAGCGTTTTTATTCATGTGCTTACATTTACCAATACTGTTGAAGTGTTTAGAATATCATCAGGTTATTAATACTTAAAACCAATAAATATTTTAAAGGTAGCTGTAGATGAAAACGCTTGATGTAGGACAAAAAGTAAAGCTTGCGATGATGGAAGAGAGGGTATTTATTGTCACTCATGTACATGTAGATAATTCTTACACGCTAGAAAGTACCAATGATTTTGGGCAAAAAACCAGCTATGACAATGTATCTTTCGAGATGTTAAAAGTCTTAGAAGATTAAGTTTAATGCCGTGCTATGTTGAATCGATGAACAACGCGTTTTAATGAATATGTTTTAAATATAAAACACAGCATAGCTTTGATCAAAAAACTGATAGATAGCGTGATAAATACTTGTTTATCGGGTGTATATCGTTATCGATATATATTTTACTGAATGATGGTGTGATCACTATAAATAATAATGATGGTTTTTTTGCCGATTTGAACATTTAATTTTGATTAAAATCTATATAATAATCACATTAATCATTGTTATATCACGAGTCTAGAGAAACAAGATGTCCCCATTAGATCAAATTGCGAATGCACTAGACGACCAGTCAGAATTATCGATGTCAGTTTTAATGACTCCTGACATGGCGAATTTTTCGGGTAATGTGCATGGTGGAACGATTCTAAAATTGTTAGACCAAGTCGCGTATGCTTGTGCAAGTCGCTATTCTGGTAGCTACGTGGTGACACTATCAGTCGATAAAGTGAATTTTAAAGAACCAATTCACGTGGGTGAGTTAGTGACTTTCCTTGCAAGTGTGAACCATGTTGGTCGTACTTCAATGGAAATTGGTATTCGTGTTGAAGCGCAGAACATTCAAAAACGTACAGTACGTCATACCAATAGTTGCTATTTCACAATGGTCGCTGTTGATGATCAAGGTAAGCCGAAACAAATTCCAGCATTGAATCTAGATAATGACTGGAAACGTTGTCGTTTCGAAGCTGCGGAACAACGTAAAGTGGCACGTTTACAGGAAAATCATCATCCTTCTTGCAGTATTTATAAAAAGTCGACACAAAGCTAATCACTTTGGTGGCTGAATATTTGAAAAGATCGCTTAGGCGATCTTTTTTTGTATTCTGAAATTCGTCTGGAGAGTGCAGTTGAGATTTGAGTTCCGAGTGTGCGACTAAAGTTTATTCTTCGAAGCTCAGTTAAAGATAGTCATTCAGTCCAATACTGTTTAATATAAAACGATACGTAGCGTTTCGTTTTTAAATTATGAGTGAAACTGAAAAAACTTCTCGGCGTAAGCAATGTATCTTACAGGCAGTCACAGATGCTTTAGCGGAAAGTGATTATCGAAGCATGACCATTGAAGATATTGCGGCTCGTGCAGGCGTGGGAAAATCGACGATTTACCGTTGGTGGAAGCATAAGTCCGATCTGGTTTTCGATGCTTTTAAAGCGCACACCGCGTCGGTGTTTGAACTCGATTTATCACAAAGTTTAGAGTTCAATCTAAATCAACAATTGCTCAAACTATCACGGGCTTTAAATCAGCACGTGGGTCGAGCATTGCTGGTTGTATTGGCGGAGCATCGTGAAGCAGCGGGTGAGTTTTTTAAACAGTATTTATTACCTCGACGAGAAGCCACACGTGAGCTGATCCAATTGGCCATTCAACGAGGCGAAATTCGCGCGAATTATCCTTTCGAACTCATGTTGGATATGTTGTACGGCCCGATTCATTATCAGATCATTTTCTTTAACACTCAGCCAGATGAAGACTATATCAAGCGACTGGTGCAGTTGGCGCTAAACCCGATTTTTACGCAGTCCCAAGCCACGCCTAGCAGCGAGGAAATGACCTCATGACTACTCAACATCAGGCATCGTTATGGAACAAGTCTTTTGTTTTTTGTCTGTGTAATAACTTGTTTTTATTTAGCTATTACTTTGCGCTGCTGACCATATTGCCCATTTATATTATGAAAGAATTGGGTGGTTCGATTCAGCAAGCGGGTATGGCTTTGACGCTATTTTTGGTTTCATCCATTGCGATTCGTCCCTTTTCCGGCATGATCATTGAGCGTTTTGGTAAAGCCAATTCTGTACGTATTTCAGGCTTTATTTTTGTCGTTTTTGCGCTGAGTTATTTGTGGATTGACAGCATGTGGTCGTTGCTAGTCATTCGTTTTTTACATGGTTTTTGGTTCAGTATATTAACCACGGTCAATGTTCCCATCGTAAATGATTACATCCCAGATCATCGAAAGGGCGAAGGCATGGGCTACTTTGTCATGTCGACCAACTTAGGCGTGGTGATCGGGCCATTTTTAGCGCTGAGTATGATTCAATTCAGCAGTTTTAGTACCTTATTTGCAGTATTAGCCTTATTGGTTGCAGTGGGCTATATTTTTACGTGGTTAGTTCAAATACAAGAACACGTACAGCATAAATCAAGTGATCAAGCGAGCCAATCCGCAGCCATCCAATGGCGTGATGTGATAGAAACACGGGTACTTGCCATCAGTTTTGTGGCATTGCTGACCGCATTTGCATATTCGAGTGTGATGAGTTTTATCACCGCTTATGCAGAGTTGAAGCATTTACTCGCTTATACCAGTATCTTTTTTATTGTCTTTGCTGTGTCGATGTTGCTCGTCCGTCCTTGGGTTGGCAAAGTCTATGATCGTAAAGGCCCGAGTGCAGTCATCTATCCATCATTTATTTGCTTTGCCATTGGTTTGGTGGTTGTGAGTTTTCTCACGAATCAATGGGTGCTTTGGATATCGGCAGTTTTTATGGGCATCGGCTACGGTTCAGTGTTCCCATGCCTGCAAACGGTCGCGATTCAAACGGTAGAAAAAGCCCGAATGGGACATGCGATATCCACCTTTTTTGCCTTGTTTGATATTGGCCTTGCTGTCGGTTCGGTCATTATGGGTGTGCTGATTGCATACTTTGGATTTCAGGCAACCTATTTATTTTGTGCGGTGATGGTACTGTTCACTACGTGGATGTATCGTCTATTCGTGGCAAACCAATTCAAACGCAGTGCTTTAGGAGCTGAATAATGGAATTACGACATCTACGATATTTTGTTGCGGTTGCCGAAGAGCTAAATTTTACCAAGGCTGCGCAGCGAATGTGTACTGTGCAACCTTCTTTAAGTCAGCAAATTAAAGACCTAGAACAGGAAGTTGGGGTGCAATTATTGATGCGAACCAACCGAAAAGTTGAACTGACTGCAGAAGGTCAGGCCTTTTTAAAAGAAGCGCGTTTGAGTTTAGAGCATGCTGAAAAAGCCATGATAGATGCGCGTCAAATTGCGAAGCTCAGTAAAGAACAACTGAATATCGGCTTTGTTCCTGTGGCTGAAATGAAGGTCTTTCCTTATATCATGCCAAATATTCGAGCTCAGTTTCCTGAGTTAAAAATTCATTTTCATAGTTTAATGGATGTCGATCAAATCAGTGCAGTGCGTAAAGGAGAGATTGATATTGCCTTTACCCGTTATGTCGAAGAAAGCCCTGATATAGAATCTGTTCAGATTTTTACTGAGCCTTTGGCGCTGATTGTACCGAAAAATTCGCCTGTTGCAGAACAGCGGTATATCAGCATTAAAAACATGAATAATCAGGATTTTATTATTAGCGATGAACACTCATCACCTGAGCTATACCGAATTATTCAAGATTTCTTTAAGCAAAATAAACTGAATGTGAACTTGGTACAGCACTCGACCAATATTTTGTTAAATGTCAATTTGGTCGGTATGGGCGTGGGATGGAGTTTGGTGCCGTCTTATGTCATTCCATTGCTCGGTGATAAAATATTGGTTAAAAGTACAGTTGAACCCTTGCCGACCATTGGTCTGTATGCGAGCTATCGAAAAGATCGTAAAAATGATGCGATCGAGTTGATTTTAAAAGTATTAAAAGAGCAGTTCTATATGGGCTTTTTCTAAGCCTTTAAATATTGCCCTAAGATTTAAATGAAAAAATCCCGAATTAAGCGCTTCGGGATTTTTTTATTTATCGTATTTTTAATCATAGATTAAATGAAGAATGGAGCTTGTTCAGCTCATTCATTTAAACCATTTTTGTAAATAGGGTTTCATCACACGGTAGGCAATCAAACCGATAATAATAATCAGATAGAGTGGCCAAATCGTAATGAGAATAACCAGCAGGCTCAACACAAATTGCCAACCTTTTTGAATACCGTACCACGCTCTTTGCCAGAAACTATCGCCATTTAACTGCGCAATAGCATCAAGGTTAATATCGATATGTTCACGGACAGTGGCAGGTTGAGTAAAGCCAATCAAAATCGTGCTATAGCGGACACGATCTTGAACTTCTAAGCGAGTCAGGCGTGAGATTTCATTGATTTGTGCTGCTGCAACATGGTCGGGCACGACCTGTGTTTGCGACATTTTTTCTTCGAGTAGTTTTAGCTCATAGCGTTTTGCCGAATATTGCTGACGGTTCAAAAAATGCATAAGGGGCAACAGTTGATTAACGAAATGTGCAGCTTTTTCACTTGGCACACGAATGATCATTTCCGCTTGCGGATTTACTTTTTCAAAGATTTTAATTTTGCCGTCAGCAATCGGGTAGGATTGACTCTCTTGCACCACAAAGTCGATATTTTTCTGTTCAATAAAGCCACCTAAACTTAGCGTGAGTTTTTCAATTTCTAAGGCCGTTTTAACCACATCTTTCGACTCAAAACTGACATTGGCTTCTCGAACCATTTTACGAGAGGCTTCGGCTGGGTTGACCTGCTCATTTAAAATAGTTTCAGGTTTTTGTGTTGTTGCAGGCGTGGTAGACGGCTCATTGGATGTGCTTTCCGCTGCTTGATCTTGCTGTGTACTGACTTGAGCAGGTTGTGCATCTGCGCTGGCTTCAGTTGCCATTTCTTCGGTTTTCTTGGAACAGCCTGAAATTAAAATCACCGTAAACATGGCAATTAAATATTTATTTTTCATCGATGTAGAGCTCAATTATTTGATTATCAGAAAGTCGGAGTAAATACTTTTTGCTTTAAATATAAATTCAAATTTAGCGTAATTATTAGTCGGGCGTATTGTATCGGAAAGTGTTTAAAGCACGGATGAACGCAACATAATTCTACATAAAACCGCGTATAGTCATAGATAGAACAATAAGGATGAAAATAAGGATATCTACAATGAACCCAGCAATGAAACTCTACAGCAATCCACGCTCACGCAGTAATACTATTCTGCCTTTATTGAAAGAATTAGACATCGAGTCAGAAGTTGAGATTATTGAAGTGCCATATGAAGAGATGCACCAAGCGGCATATCTCAAGATTAATCCCATGGGCAAAGTTCCCTGCTTGGTCGATGGTATTGTCGTGATTAGTGAGACCGCAGCCATCTTTAGTTATTTAGCCGATAAATTCAGTGACAAAGGTTTGGCACCCGCATTGGATGATCCCAAACGTGGTGAATATTTGAAATGGATGTTTTTCTGTCATGGTCCGCTGACTGAATACATGGACATGAAAAATGTCGGCATTAGCACAGAGTTGATGGATGAGAAACGTGGCAGTTTGAGTTTTGGTAATGAAAAAATACTTTTAGATTTTATTAAAACAGGGCTTGCGCAGGCCCAGCCATATCTGTTGGGGGATAAAATTAGCGCAGCAGATTTGTATTTAGCTTATTGGATGGTGTATGCCATTTCATTCAAAATATTGCCATATTTAGAGGAATTTAAACCTTTTATTCAGCAGATTCAGCAACGTGAATCGGTAAAAGATGTGCATTGGTTTCAGTCGGTTTAACTTGGATACTTATTTGATTAATGACTGAACGTAGTGTTGCTATATGTCTATTCATATAACTCTTTCTTTGAGAACTAAAAAGAAAGAGTTTTAAAAATCAATCACGAAGATGCTAAAGCGATTTTAATTATTGCCTAGATAATGTATGGCATATATTGCGCTAAATTAAATAGACTCAATCGTTGTTGGTTCTATTTAAAAAATCATGGGCTTCATCATCAGATAGAGGTGGGCCTAAATCTCTTTCAAGTTTGGCATATATTTCAAGCAGTCTTTTTTGTTGTGGATCCATATCTAAGGCACGATGCTGCTGATATGTTAATTGATCATTAATCCAATAATAATGCTGAACCGCAGCCCCTGCGAAACTGGTTTTCAAATGGAGTTTGTAATAACCAGAAAATTTATGTTTCTTGGTATCTAGACAGAGATACGCGAAGGTAGACCAACCACTTTCGGGAAATTTAAGGCGAGCTCGGCAGGGCTTCTTTTCTAGTGTAAATGTAGGTGAATAGACGTGGCCTTTTAGAATGATATTTTTATCTTGACCAAAATATTGAGTTTGTAATGCAAATAAAGCAAGAATCACTGTGGTGAGAAAAAAGCTGGCAATGACTGAATAAAAAAATGAAATGTATAAATGGAAGGACAAAAAATTAGATTCTTCGTTTTTGTTCACATCTTTTTCTAAGCGTAATAAATAGCAATTCAAAGAAATAAGAAAACAGAGGCAAAAAACGAAAATAGGTAACCAACTATTGGCATGAAAATGATGTATCTCTACGAAAATGAGTGAACAGATAAAAATAAAACCTAACAAACTATAAATGAATAATTTCTGAAATCTTTTTTGCATTTTGCGAAGCTTATAATTATGTATTGAACGATTATAGCATCTGATGTTTATAGTGATTATAGAAAAAAATCACCATGCTTTATGCATGGTAATTTTTAATTCTTGCAGATCTATTTGGATTATTAAGCATGCAATTTTGCAAACAATTGTTGGCTCACGCTGTCTAAAGTTTGTGGAATTGCAATCGCTGCAACAAAACGGTCTGGTCGAAGAATCGTAATAGATTCAGTGGTTTTACCAAACCAACCACGAATATCGGTACCAATATCACCAATCGTGATCACATTGTCGTACTTGGTGCGATTTTCATTGCTAAGCTGAACAGCAGGCAATACTTGGATAAATTTAACGCCCAATTTTTGCCATTTTTTCATGGTCGCATCTGACAGACCCCATTTTGGATCGACGCCCCAAGCAATGATTGCAAAGTCGTTACCGATGACTTCATCAAGTAGGACTTTTTCACCAGATTCAAGTTGAACATATGGTTGAATGAACATTTTACCCACAGGTGAATCTTTAACACCGTTATTGATCAATGCACCATCGTTGTACTTCGGCATTGGCTTGAAGCGCATTTCCAATAGATATTGTTTGATCGGTTTGATGTAATTGAGCGCATACGCGATACCATCACGCACGAAACCTTGCCATTTTTTTGGTGGCGCAAGGACATGACCCGCCATTACAGAAAGATCAATCATCGCTTTGGCATGATCTTTACGTTCAACTTGGTACGTATCTAAAAGCGCAGGGCCAGCTTTGCCTTGTACAACCATTGCAACTTTCCACGCAAGGTTGAACGCATCGCGCATACCACTGTTATAGCCTTGACCTTGCCAAACTGGCATGATGTGCGCAGCATCGCCTGCAAGTAAAATACGGTCTACACGGAATTTATCTGCAATACGGGCATTGTGGGTATAAACACGCTGACGAATCACTTCAATACCATCGGTCGTTGGAAGCACTTTCGACAATAATTTGGCAATGTTTTCAGGTTTGCTTAATTCTTCTTGAGTCTCCCCAGGCATCACCATAAATTCGAAACGACGAATACCGTGTGGAAGAGCAGCAGATACATAAGGACGCACAGGGTCACAGCATAGGTAAATGTGTGGCGTTGCAAGTGGGTCATTATTGATGTCGATCACGATCCATTGGTTCGGTGCAGTTTTACCATCGAAGCCGATGTTGAGGGTACGACGTACCACTGAGTTACCACCATCACAAGCAATCAAATACTGCGCTTGAATTTTTTCAGCTTCACCGTCTTTATTTTGAATATTGAGCGTTACACCATTGGCATCTTGGCTAAAATCAGACAATTGACGAGAGAATAAAACATTTGTGGTTTCGTACTGTTTTAAACCTTGTAGCAGTACATTATCGACTTGCGGTTGAATAAAGGCATTACGACGTGAGAAACCAAATTCACGAGTGAGCGGTTGAATGTCTGCGAAACAACGGCCTTTAGGGGTTAAGAAACGCATCGCGTGGTTCGGTGTCGTATGCGGTAACACTTGATCCACTAAACCTAATGATTGGATGGTACGTAATGATTCATCATCAATACCAATCGCACGTGGGTAGTCAATCAGGCTGTCCAGTTGTTCAATCACAGTGACTTTGACACCTTGCTTACTTAAGTAGTTTGCAATGGTTAAGCCGACAGGACCTGCGCCCAGAATGGCAACTTCCGTTGTGTAATTTGCTTTATTGCTCATGCGTAAACATCCAATCACTTCACATATGCCACTATTAAGTTCTAAAGCTAGGCTTTCAACAAGCTAGGCATAAGTCGAAACGATGAATCGAATTATCGTGTTTTTTGCAGGGTTTTATTTTAAGTGAATGATATATATTTATTTATATGAAAATCATCAATCATTTTGAATGATTTATCGATCATTAAAATCTATCAATCAGTGGCTTTGAGCATAAAAAAGCCGAACCATTTTTCAATGATCCGGCGACTTTAATTCATTTAGCACAACATTTTATTAGTGAGGGATAAATGTTGAGCAGCAGACTAAATGAATTTAGCGTGTGGAGTACGCTATTCGTCTATTACTGAGCAGGTTGGGCTGGTGCAGAACCTTCAGCATTTGCTTCTGAAGCAGGTTGAGCAGCAGTACCTTCAGCAGCAGTTGTTTCAGTCGCTGGCTGTTCTTGAGTGCTAACCACTACTTTTTCTTGTTCAGGCGCTTCTTGTTTATCTTTGCTCGCAGCAAAACTTGTTGCAGCTGCAGCAGCTAGAGTAGAAGCAAGTAAAATTTGAGTTAATTTCATTTTGAGCATCCTTATATATTTTAGTAAGTCCTGAAAAGATCATCACGTCCATCAGGAGAGAACTCATGCTAAATCGAGAAAACCGAGTGATCAATGCGAGCAACAAAGTGAAACAGACTGGTTAACTGGATGAATACATAACCGTCCATCCTGTGTTTTAAATGTAAAAAAATATCGGAATCTTCATTTAACTTTGCAAGAAAAAATGACCAAATCGACTTCATGATTCATTCATTGTTTACATGATGATTACATCGATGTCTTAAATAAGCAGAATCCAAAAATTTCGCTAAAATCCAAATGTAAGGATTCTTTTCGATATGACCATTTTTTTAAATATAAGAGTTAACTATGCCAATAAAGTGTGACCAGATATGTCATGCATTCATGCAAATGGAATAAACAGGCTGTTTAACAGCCAGATCATCATTCAATGCCTCGGATACTAGGCTGATCTATGCTTTAGAAAAATGAAGACAGAGAAATGAACACTAAGCTTGCAGCATTTTTTTGAAATCATTATGGTAAAGGCCATCAATCATTGGCTATTTATTTGAGTGACTCACTTTTGAAATTAGTTTCTACCCACGGTGCGATTCCGGTTCATATTATTTCTGGCTTTTTAGGTGCGGGTAAAACTACAGTTTTACAGCAGTTATTAAAGCAAAAGCCAGCGGGCGAAACTTGGGCCGTACTGATGAATGAGTTTGGGCAAATCGGGGTCGATCAACAGATGTTGCCGCAAGATCAGGGCTTTGCGGTGAAGGAATTATTGGGTGGATGTCTATGTTGTAGCAGCCAACTGCCGATGCAAATTGCGTTGTCACGGTTATTGTCAGAGGTGAAACCCGACCGACTGTTTATCGAGCCGACAGGTTTGGGGCATCCGGGACAGCTTTTGGAGCAATTGACTGAGCCACATTGGCATCCGCATTTAGCCATGCGAGCATTGGTGACCGTGGTCGATGGCTCACGCTTACACGATCAAGATTGGACGTCGCAAAACCTGTATGCCGATCAACTCAAAGTGGCACAAATCGTTGTGGTGTCGCATGTTGATTGTATGAGTGATGCCGATCAAGCTGGTTTGGAACGACTCAAACAAACGTATTTACCGTATCAGCAGCAATGGATCAATGTCGTCAAAGGTGATTTAAAACTGACAAATATTGATCTCGCCTATGTGGGAAGTCCGCGTAAAATTCAGCCTTTATTGGCCATACAAAAGCAAACGTTGGTCGATGTACCCACAGAAATTAAACAGTTGCCTTATCATTATGTTGAATCCGCTCAGGGCTATAGTGTCGCAGGTTGGAAACTCCCAAAACGATGGACCTTTGATTTTTTTGAGTTGTTAGATTTACTCTGTGAGCAGCAAGATTGGCTACGGATCAAAGGTATTTTTCAGACAGACCAAGGGTGGAAAACCTTTAACTTTAATCCCGATCAGTTTAATTATCAGTCGAGCGAGGAAAGTATCGATAATCGTGTCGAAATTATTTACCAGACTGAACGTGAATGGCTCGAATTTGAAGATCGTTTAATGCAGTGCCGTATCGATGCCGATAAAGCTGAGAAATAAGTAAATCAACGCAGCAAAAGCTTGCTAAATCTTATATGCTAAGCGCCAAATTTGAGGACTTTACCATGGCGCTAAAAGCTACAATTTATAAAGCAGATTTGAACATTGCCAATATGGATGTACACCAATATGGTGATTATCAATTGACGATGGCTTTGCATCCTTCTGAAACGATTGAACGTTTGATGGTGCGTGTCTTGGCATATGCACGCTATGCAGATGAAGCCTTAGAATTTACCAAAGATCTTTTCGAAACTGACGAACCAGCGCTGTGGGAAAAAGATTTAACAGGTCAATTGGTGAAATGGATTGAAGTCGGTTGCCCTGACGAAGATAAAGTCAAAAAAGCCAGCGCACGTTGCCCACACGTTGCTGTGATTACCTATGGTTCTTCAGTAGACGAATGGTATAAACGCAACAGCAAACTGAAAACCCTGAAGAATGTTGAAATTTGGCAATTATCTGAAGCGAGTACAGCTGCCATTCAAGAGTTATGCGAACGAACCATGTCTTTACAATTAAACGTAATGGATGGCGAATGGACTTTGATTGGTGATAAAGCTCAAGCGGTGATTGAATGGACACAATTGCAATAAGCGCATGATTTGATTTAATTCATCACGATGGATGTGAGTTCAGGCTTGCATCCTTGTTGCTATAACTATTTTTCAGCTAATACAATTCTGTTAATTTAAAAGTTGATTTGAAACTCAGTCAATCTAAAACCAAAATAAAAATTTAATTCGGGAAAATTTCTAGCCCTCAATTTATGTAATGCCTATGGATGAATCCTCTTTATTAGCTATGTAAATAGCGTTGTTCTTACCGCATAAACGTCTTCATTCAATGAACGTTCAAACTTTTAGAGCGCTTTAAATTTTTTATTCGTTTCTTCCCAATGCATCTTAGTGATAACGGAATACTCCTAAATGTTTCAAGACATGTGAGCTTTACTAGTAAATGTTTATTTGCATGCTGATCTAAATCATTGTGTTCTCAACTTTGAGTCGGTAAGTTCTAGCGCATTCAAGGGCATCATGTTCAGACTGATTCTGTTTATAATAGGGCTTTATTTAGATTGCGGCATTTGAGGTTGAGAGCATGAGCACGGAATTAGAAATTATTGACTTAGTGGTAGGTGAAGGTAAAGAAGCGGTTAAAGGCGCTTTGATTACAACTCACTATACAGGCTGGTTAGAAGACGGTACAAAATTTGATTCATCACTGGATCGTGGTAATTATTTTGAAACAGTGATTGGTACTGGCCGTGTGATTAAAGGTTGGGATCAGGGCATCATGGGTATGAAAGTCGGTGGTAAACGTAAGTTAATCGTGCCATCACATTTGGCTTATGGTGAACGTAAAATGGGTAATGTAATTCCTGCCAATTCAAATCTTATTTTTGAGATTGAATTGTATGATGTAAAAACTCGCGATTAATACAGCGACTGTTTTAGATCAGTGACATGGAAGTTATTGATCAATTTGATAAAATAGTAGTTGTTATTTTTGTCTTTTACCGTAGATTAGAATAATTGCTCGAGTATAAACGCAGGAATCAAAGCCGTTGTCTTTACAGTTGCCTTGCACCAGATTGTTCTGGGTTCTTACCTTTATTATTTTTACATTGGCACTCACTGTATCGACTGCTCAAGCACAGTATGAAACTGCTCCTAAATCGTTTTATTTAAAACATCAAAACGAAGTTAACCAAATCTACTTCACGGAAGACACCAGTAGCCTCTTACAAGGCAAATGGTTGTTTTATCCAAATCAATTTTTAACGTCTCCGAGTTCAGTTCTAGTCGGTCAAACGGTCTATCTGCCTGCTTCATTTAAAGATATTACAGGGGACAATAAAGGTTTTGGGACATACACTGGGCATTTCCAAATTCCCAAACAATTTATTGGCCGACGTATCGCGGTATTGATTCCAAATCAGTACGGTGCATATAGGGTATTTTTAAATGGTGATGTGATCGTTCGTTTGGGAGAAGTTGGGCGTACTGAAGCAGAACAAAAAACGGAGAATGCGCCGCGAATTGCCTATTTTGTGGCACAAGATGAATATTTCACTTTAACCATTCAGGCTTCAAGTTTTAACAGTATGCATGGCGGGTTTGAAAACCCAATGCGTATTGGTATCGCCAAGACAGTAAACCGCCAATTCCAACAACAAATGATGAGTATTGGAATGGTGTCTGGCGCCGTCTTGGGTGTGGGACTATTTACGATCCTATTTTCTGTTTTCCGAGGTTTACGCGGTCGCAATAGCCGAAGTAATTTGGTGTTTGGCTTATTTATTGTCTTTTTAGCACTCCATAATTTATTTTCAGCACCTTATGCCTATACAACTTTTACCGATATTAATTGGTTGTGGGGTACGCGATTAGAATACTTATTTACCTATTTGGCATCGATTTTCTTTTTAAGTTATATCCACTTGCTCAGTCGTCGCTATTTATTTACCTTAAATTATCAGATCGCGATGTTGCTGTTGTCGTTGAATATTTCAGTGACTTTTGTTTCGACGCCTGAAATTTTTCAGCCTTTGGCAACCTACAGCTTTGCCTATGTGATCGTTGTTCTAAGTAATTTTGCTTATGGTTTTTACCTAACACTGAAAAAGAAAGAGCCGTATTCAAAATTAAATTTAATCGCGGTTATTTTCCTGTGCATTACTTTTTTAAACGACTTTTTGCTGATGATGAATTTGATTGATTCAGTCAATTTATCGTTCATTTCAACCAGTTTGTATGCCTTGTTGATCATGTTTCAGCAATCGCACCATTATGCACAGCAGTCGATGCATACCGAGCAGTTAAATAATAGTCTGCTTGAGCTAAACAGTTCACTCGATCAGAAAGTTAAAGAACGCACCTTACAGCTTCACGAGCTGAATACAAAATTAGAGCTACAAATTCGTATTGATGCCTTAACGGGGGCATTTAACCGTCGTGCATTGAATGCTGAAATTCAACGTTTATATTCAGAAGTCCGTTTTCATAGCCATCGAACACTGGTCTTTGCCATGTTAGATGTTGATTATTTTAAAAATTATAATGACCACTATGGGCATCTCAAAGGCGATGAGGTGTTACAGCAGATCGTGAAAACCATGCAAAATACCCTGCCAAGTTCAGCCTATGTGGCTCGCTATGGGGGAGAAGAGTTTGCCATATTGATGCATGATGTTCCGTATGCGATTGCCCAAGAGCAATTACAATTGGTACTCGAAGCCATGCGTAATGAACAACTTGAACATGTTAATCGGGGTGATGAAAAAAATTATGTCACACTGAGTTTGGGCATGGCATGGATGGATAAGCAGAATGACTTCGACAGTATCGAAGCCTTAATGAAGCATGCAGACCATTATTTATATATGGCTAAACAGGCAGGACGCGATCAACTTAAGCCTTGATACCTAGTTATAAACGGTGAAAACTTTGCGGTGCTATCGCTAGTATCCTTTGCCAATACTTATTTAGATTAATCTCTTTTTAAATTCACCTATCATAATCATCCTATTTGAAAATCTATCTTTTTATGAGGTTTGCCTCTCTACTAACAGAGCTGTTTGACCAATTTGAGCGGAACTTCGGCAGGCTCAAAATCCTGATGTGCGACAAAGCCATATTTTTGGTAAAAGGCGAGTGCCGTATGAGTACTTTCTAGACTGATCTCGGTAATATTCTTTTTCCTGACACAGTGAATCATGTTTAACAATAATGCCTTACCAATGCCTTGGTACTGACGTTCTGGGCAGATATAGTTCAGTAAAATTTGTCCTTGATCACTGACTAAAATAAAGCCGACCACTCGATTATCACTGACGTAGACCCAACTGTCGTTGTAAAGCATCCACATTAGAATATTTGATTGATTTGCCTCCTCAAGCCAAGTTTGAATCACACTTTCATTACGTTGATGGTCCTGGATACATGAACGAATGCTGTTGTGAATCACGTGAATAATTTCGGGTATATCCTGAATTTGTGCTTCGCGTATCATAATTTTTTCTTTTTATAGAAAACTCCAACAGCCTGTCATTTCAGAAGATATCGCCTTGTGCTTAAAGAGGCTTCTTGTTGCGTTTTATGTTTTTTTGCAGCCATTGCGCCGTTGGGTTGGGTTTTTATTTCAAAATTGTTGCAAAATTTACAAATGTATATTTATAAATTAATCGTTAAATACGGATAAATAACGACATAAATGCATCTAACTATACTGTTTTTAAAGTAATAATAGATTTTTTAGAAATGTATATATACTCAATGATTTCAACAGGTGTAATAGTTTGAAATAAATTAGCAAAGAAAATTGGCCAAATTTCAGCTTTAAAATAATTTTGTATGAATTTTAAACGTTATTGTGCGTTATATTAGTGCATAAAAATATTCGATGATTCAAGATGTGCATGCGCGTCATCGGCAGTAGGTTGTTATTATGGTTATTTTTCTCATTGTGATGTGTATTCTGATTGCGTTGTCTGCAGCAGGAATCGTGGTCAAAAAAATAATAAAAACAGAAAAATATCGTCAAAAATATAAGCGTTACCAAGCACCAAAAAAATCGAACAGTATCTCTTTAGCATCGAATGATGATGCTATTCGTGACGTCGATCAAGTCATTGAAGTAGATGAATATGAACAGCAACTTTTTGATGATATTGCGGAAATTTTCTTTCAACAACAATACAAATTAGATTCGCTACAGGCAGCCGAACAGTTACAAGAAGTTTTTTTACGTCGCATGCCAGTCAATTGTAAAACTCAAATTCGCCAATTAGATCTGAATGAATGGTCGATTTATTGGAGTTTTTACAATCAATCGCTCGAGTATTATTTAGGCCGATATGGTGAGTTTTATACACATGTCGACCGTTTTGGCGAAGAACATAAAATTGAATATCGCTATCAAGACTCCGCAAGTTGAAGCAAAATGCGATCTTGGACTAAATCGAGATAACTCAAATCATCGGTTATTCGGGCCATTAAAATCGCGCCTTCATAATCCGCCAAGCTGACTTTGGCAAGTTGAGCGGCATGTTCGATGCTCATGCATCGCTGAAAAAACACTTCAAAGGCCAGTTGCCACTCCTGAAAGATGGACTGTAATTTTGCAAAAATCTCGGTAGGCAAATGTTGACGTTCCATACTTAATATCCCGACTAAACAACCTAATCCACCTTGGCTAAAAAACTGGATGGCCAGTTGATGGATGTGCGGGTAAGTCTGTTGAGGTGATGCAGTGGATCGCTGTAATTGCTGAAAAATACTGTGCTTTAACTTCACGTGTGTCAGGTTTAAAATTTCCATCAGCAAAGCGTCTTTATTTGGATAGTCATAATAAAACGCAGCTTTTGAAAGTCCACAGGCTTCAGCCAATTTCCCCATGCTGCAGCCCATATAGCCATAGCGTTTAAAGGCGTGTGCTGACTGTAACAATAGATGTTCAGAGGTGTTTTTCCGTGGACGCATGTATCTCTCTATCCGAATAATTCAATGTGCTATGTATGAAGTAAATTGGTCTAGGCGACTAATAGTTCATCAAACCTTCCAATCACTTCCTGCCATAAGAGTTCAGCACCTTTGCGGAAATATCCCATATGACCAATCTGTTTTAGGCCATAATCTTGCGCTTCAATATTGATATAGTGCATTGATGCTTGCGCATAATGTTGCATAAAAGCATGTCGTGAATTGGGTAATGCCCAGTCATCATCGAGCGCAGCGACCGCATAAATCGGCGTTTGAACTGCAGCATATTGTTGAGATAACTCACTCAGCTCAGGGTCGGCAAAGAAATAGGTTGGGTTTTTACACCAACGACGCCATTGTTTATAGACATCGACAGGAAGGTCAGCGCCCATATTGAGTTTGCTCCAAGGCAAATACCCTTTGACAGCAACCATCGGTGGAAAAACGATATTCCACATCACGTGCACTTTCATTTTTTCCTTAAATGGCATATAGCCATGCCAACCTGCGCCAGTGCCAAAACAATACATGGCACGTATCTGATCATGATTTGAGGTGAGGCCTAGTGCTTGACCGCCATAGGAGTGTCCCACTAGAAAAGTTTCCTGACCGTGTTGTTGCATATAAGCTATGGCACCAGAAAGGTCATAACGTCCCCAGTCAAGATAAGACATCTTAAAGCCTTTAAGTTTTGACGGTGCAGAACGTCCTATACCACGATAATCAAAAGTCAGTACTTGATAACCGAGTCCTGCGGCATACTCGGCAAAACGACGGTAAAATTGTTGAGGTACACCTGTCGCACTTGAAATAATAATATTGGCCTTAGCGGCAGTATTAGGCCGATATTCAACGCCTGAAAGCGTATAACCATCGGTTGCAGGGAAACTCACGGGTGTACTATGTATCTTTTGCGTTGCTGGTTTTAAATCCGTTGACATAATTTTTCTCTGAATAGGCAGGACGTAAAGGGTTTACTCAGTTTAAATAAATGGTTATTTGCCCTGAAAATTGGCTGAGCGACGTTGTAGCATGGCCATCACACCTTCTTGTACATCTTGTGTTTTTAGTAGTGGTTGTAAGTGCTGATCCAATTGAGCAAAGGCAGCATCGGCTCCCAAATGCACCCCTTGCTGTGCTGCAGCGAGTGTTGCCTGAACTGCCAGTGGTGCAGCCTGTGCAATCTTTTCTGCAAGTTCAATGGCACGAGATAAGGGCGCTTGCTCAGTGATTTCAGTCACCAAGTTCATGTCATATGCTGTTTGCGCATTGAAACGTTCACCCGTGAGTAAGTAACGCATGGCTTTATTCCAACCCGCTGCTTGCACAAAGCGAACAGTTGCGCCACCAAAGGGAAGAATGCCACGTTGCACTTCCATTTGAGCAAACTCCGTCTGACGCTGTGCGATCACAACATCGGCATTCAGCATGAGTTCAATACCCGCTGTAAAACAGAACCCTTGTACCGCGACCACAACTGGTTTTTTTCGTTGTCGTGAGTTGGTTCCCCACGGATTAATCTGCTGATCAGGAAAATTAAACAGCCCGCTGCCAAGTTTGGGTTGTAGTTCGACCAGATCTAGACCCGCAGTAAAATGATCGCCATGAGCAAAAATCACGGCACAGCGTAAATTTGGATCATCTTCATATTCAGTGAGCGCCAGTGAAAGGTCATGAATTAAATGACTGTCAAACGCATTTCGTTTATCTGCACGGTCCAAACCGATCAAATAAAGATGACCACGAATTTCTCGACTTACACGACCTTGTAGTTCTGACATTTTGATGATTCCTTCTGATTATTCTTTAGGTATAGCTAAGTTTTTAAACGATTGTTAGAAAACTGTCAAAACTGATGCGTTCAAAACATCAAAATCATCGTCTGGTGGATGAGTGTTTTGATTTAAAATTTACAGAGTTGATATGAAATAGTGCAGGATATAGCTTGCCTTTGGGCTGATTTTTTCCATAATAGCTGCAGCTTTTTTAAGGCCCAATCAACCATGTCGAACTTAGAAATATTTGCAGTTATTATTAGCTTAATCGGGGTGAGTTTAACCATTAAGCGAAATATGTGGTGTTGGTGGTTTAACTTTGCAGCTTTTTTGCTGTATGCCTACTTGTTTTATACCTACAAACTTTATGGCGAAACCATTTTGCAGTTTTTCTTTGTAGTGGTGAACTTCTACGGTTTTTATCATTGGTTGAAGGGCAAACAACAAGACCACGACATTCGTATTGAACCGATTGCGACCAAACTCGTGATCTTTCAAATGCTCTTAGCAGCGGTGGGTGGTTTGATTTTTGGTTTAAGTTTGCACTATTTTACCGATGCAGCCGTGCCAATTTTGGATGCACAATTGGCCGCGTTTAGCTTACTCGCAACGTATTGGACCAGTCGGAAACATATTGCTACTTGGGTGCTTTGGGTATTTGTCGATATTATCTATGTGGGTATGTTTATATACAAAGACCTGTATCTCACTGCGGCGTTGTATGCAGGTTTTGTGGGCTTGGCGGCATTTGGTTGGTGGCAATGGACACAAGTCAAAAATAAACAGCAGCAACAGGCGATGAAAGCTTTATCCATTTAGCCCACAGATGTTTTTTTCATTCCCAATTTGACAATTTATAAAAATATATTTACTTTGTAACCATAAAGGGCATTTCATAATCGGGCTTCACCCCGATGAGAAGTGCCTTTTTTATGCCTTAAGAAATGTGGCTGTGTTCATTTGAGTCTAAGACATGTCATAAAATCCTCTGTGAATTTATAAGCAAAATTGGGTGTCTGCGAAGCTTGATTTTAATAGCCGATGATCCGATCCCGATGAATAAGTAAAGAGCGTGCAGAGTCATGATTATCGACTTTCAACTTGAGCAGCAACTGCGTTTTGACCGACAAGCTACGGTTCTACTGCAGCAAAAGGCGAGCTTTTTTCAGTTTGAGCAAATAGCAGATGTGTATAACGCTGAATGGCTCAAGGCATTTCCACAAGGGACGCAATGTAGCATCAGCGGTTTGGATGATGGTGCAGATGAATACGGCATCCAAATCAGTTATAAACACCAAAGCATCTTGATCGATTATTCACAACCGATCAAATTGGTACACCGTGATCGGGATGGGGTGGTGCATAGCATGCTGTTAAATTAACTAAAATTTTTAAAAAAAGTATCACAAAGACTTGTTTTAAAAAAGAAAAAAATAAGCGTAAGAAGAAATGAAAAGATATGGAACGTTATTAAAGCAATGACGCAACTTGACCCAAAAGATTCAACATTTAAAATTTTTAATCAGCTATGTTTCGAACTTTTTCATGATTATGGCTCGCACTGCACGTCTTTTGAACCAAGCGCTTTGATACATGCAAAACCAATGCAACAGCTTCCTGAACAAGCCCGCTTTGATATTGTAAGCCTCGACTTTGGTCATTGGTACGCAAAGTTGTCCTATGCAGGGATGTATTTAAAAATTGATGCGGGCTGGGAATTTCAGCTCGAGTTGAAAAATCAGCATGGGCAAATATTTCAAAAAAGCCTTTAAGGCAGAGTCCCTCTGAGTTGCAGTATGGCAATTCTGTTTTTCTAGCTTGGTTTCAGGTCAATGACAGCCATAACGCTTTTCGATTTAATTCAAAGCACAGTTTTAGCAACTGTAAACTGGGCGAAATAAAACAATAAAACCAATATTGACCTTAAGGATTACGAGAATGGCACATCAATTTACCGTCAATGCCACAATTCATGGCGTTTCACTTGAAGATTTTAAACGACTAGCCGCAGATATCAGCTTGCATGAAGCGGTGTGCAAACGCATACCGGGTGAAAATCTAGAAATTTTAGAATCAAAAAAAACAGGTGATATGTATACCTTAAAACGTGCCTATAACTTGGATGTAAATATTCCAGATATTGCCAAGAAGTTTTTAAAAGATGCGTTTCGTCTGAAACGTACGGATATTAGTAATTTGGCGGCATTAACCTCTGACGTCAAACTAGATCCGAACCTACCGCTCGAAGCCAGTTGTAAACGAAGTGTCAGTGGTGATGCAACACAAGTGAGTTTCAATTTGGACTGGACGGTGAAAGTCAAAGTTCCACTGATTGGTGGATTACTTGAAAAACATGCAGAAGGTGAAATTCGTCGTTTTAGTCAGCTTGAGATTGAAATTGTAGAAGATGAATTGCGTAAAAATTTAAAAGCCTGAATTGATTTGAAAGTGATTTAAAAAAAGCGGTCATTGACCGCTTTTTTTATTATTTTAATGAGATGTTTTTTCAAAACGTTGACGATAAAGCATCGCAGTAAAGAAGGTCACCAAACAGACAGTCCATATATAATACATAGCGCCAATGTTGCTGTATAAACTCAACCATTGAACCAATGGCAAAGTGATACTACCCGCGATGGCATAGGCCAAATTGTATGAAAATGAAATGCCCGAGAAACGAATCTGTGCAGGGAACATTTTCACCATACTATAAGACACCATACCAACTGTACCTGATGCCAAACCGAGCAACATATAGAGCGCAAACACGGTCGATGCTGCCACATGGCCCAAGCTGTTATAGAACACGCCCGCAATTATCGCGACAAGGAGGGAACCGAACAGCATCACTTTGCCCGCACTGAAGCGATCTGCCAAAAGACCTGCCAAGATACAACCGACCATTTGCATCACAATAGCGGCACTTTGCATTTTAAAGGCATCGGCCCGTTCAAAACCAAAGGCGCCCGTGAGTAAATTTGGCATCGCTAAAATCAGCACAACCACACAGCCGGTTAAGAACCATGTAAACAGCATACCAATCACAACGCCTGTTTTGTGCTGTTGCAGTACTTGTTTCACAGGAAGCTCTTTAGCCAATTGTTTCTTTTCTTGCATAGCTTTAAATACAGGCGTTTCTTTTAAATAACTGCGGAGATAGAGCGCTACAAAACCAAAGATTCCGCCTAGAATAAATGGAATCCGCCATGCCCAATCATGGATTTCTGCCTCTGTAAATTGTAATGAAATAAACAAAGACATCAGTGCGCCCAATAGGATACCTAAAGATAAGCCAGCAGTGAGTAAGCCATTGGCGATACCAATTTTTTGCTCAGGCACATGCTCTGAAACAAAAGTCCATGCAGCAGGGATTTCACCACCAATCGCGATGCCTTGAATCACACGCATCAGTAGGAGCAAAAGTGGTGCTGCATAGCCAATACTTTCAAAAGTTGGCATCACACCAATCATCAGTGTAGGCAGAGCCATGAGTAAAATAGACAAACTAAATAAACGCTTACGACCAATCAAATCGCCAAAATGCGCCATTACGACACCACCCAATGGGCGGAAAAAATATCCTGCTGCAAAAATACCGTAGGTATTCAACATCGCCCAAAATGGACTGAGGCCAGTGGGGAAAAACAGTTCCGAAATAATTTTGGCGTAAAACACATAAATGACAAAGTCATAAAACTCAAGTGCGCCACCGAGGGATGACAGTCCGAGGGTGCGTTTATCTTGACGAGTCAGGCGTGGCTGAGCTTCCATGCAAATATTTTCCAGCAGCAAATAGCATTTGAGGATTTTAGTGATTCAAATTTTTATTGAATAATCAAACTTTTTTGCCTTATTAAAAACTTATAGTTATGAAAATATTATTAATTAAGAACAAAATAATATAGATAAAGTCGCATTAACTTAAAGAATGATTGGTAATAGATAATGGCGTACTTTGATGTATAAATGATAAATATCAATAGCATAGGGTGGTGTGATCTGTCATTTTACTTTGTGCTCTATATAAACCACAAAAGATTCAAAGCCATAGCATGCTGTTGTTTTATACTCAGAACCGATAATAATGCATATTGCATGGTTGTTTTTTTTTAAATAACTGATATTACGCAGTAACATCAGAAGCGTTATTTGATTCAAATGAAAGAATGATACGCGGTAACGTCATCAGCAAGTGTTTGATACAGGACTCCTTCTAATCAAAAATGTTTTTGCGATACTTTGAATAATTTGATACTAGTGAACGAGTTTTGCGGTGAGGAGCATTGCTCCGCAAGATAGTTTCCTTGCGAAGCTTCGCTTCTCATTTTGCCGAAACAAAAGTACCTCCAGCCGAAGGCTAATCCCTTTATTTAAATCCTAGATGTAAGACTCCGTCGAATAAACTTAAATATCATTTTAAAAATGCGTAATTACTTTTACGTGCGTAACATCAGTTAAATAATTTAAGCTTGCTAGACTTAAAAAAAGGATAAATACATGAGTTATGTTGCTGCTGTTGCACAGCGTGGTGAAGCAATTTTGACGCTAACTGCCGCAGAGGTACAAGCATCTGAAATAGGTTCTGCATGGTTAACTGCACTAAGTGAAACACTGCATGCCACTATGCTTGAGTGTCAAGGCGTAGGCATTGCCGCGCCGCAAATTTATGTTTCAAAGCGGGTGATTATCGTGGCTTCACGTGCAAATTTACGCTATCCCGATGCGCCTGAAATGGAGGCGATCGTGATGGTCAATCCAGTGATTACATCACGATCGACAAAGACTGTATTGGGTGAAGAAAGCTGCTTAAGTGTGCCGAATGCACGAGGACAAGTCCCGAGAGCCGAGCAAATTCACGTGCGATATTTGACCCTTCAAGGTGAAGTCAAAGAGAAAACCCTGAATGGCTTTCCTGCACGGATCGTACAACATGAGGTCGATCATCTGAACGGGATCTTATTCACCGAGCGTTTAGAATAATAAACTGTACTATTTCAAAAAGATAAAAGTGACCAATTGAGCTAAAAAAAATAGCGGAAAAGTAATTTGAATAGTGGTGTAAGTGAAGTTTAAAGGCTTCAAAGGTTGCACTTTTAACTGTGAAAATAGGCTTTCTTTTTGAAGTTAAAACCTTGTATAACTAGCGAAATAATAAAATAAAAAAGAAGATTAATGGGGAAAAATTGGGGCAATGCTGTCTGTACGAAATGGGGCGTACAATGGCGTAAATTGAAGCATCTTTTGTTTGAGTCAGACTATCTCATCATCAATTGGTCTGACTACGATAAAGGGCGTTTACTTCTCATCTTTGGCATGCTGAGTCAAGTTAGCGTGTTGAAGTGGTGCATCATGAATTTTTATTATTCGACCAATCGGATTTGGTTTAATCCGAGTGAACTCAAGTTCAGGATCATGGTCGCTTGTATAGTCCTACTCAGTTATGGCGTATTGGCAGTACTCAGTCTTTATTTCAAAAAATATTTAAATTTTAGACTGTTTTTTAGCTATTTTGCGCCCGTCCTGTTTGGGATCGGCATGATCTATGGTGGCTATATGATCGGGATCTATAGTCCTGCCACTATGGCGGGGACGGTCAATCTGCTGATGGTCGGTTTGGTTTTTTATCGTCCTGCAATTATGCTCAGTATTACATTTCCGATCACACTGTTTATTGGCTACATTTGCTATCAAACTTCGATTGACCATCTAGAATATGCACCGATTTTCAGCCCAGCTTTAAAACAGAGTGAGTTTTACGACAATGCCTTTTGGCTGATGAGTATGGCGGAGTTGTATTTACCTATATTGATCGTCAGTGCAGTATTTTTTCAGATTTTGCTTTTACAGTGGCGACACCGTGAACAAAAGATGGAAGTCCTCAGCCGTGTCGATGGGCTGACCAATGTGTTTAACCGACGTTATGTTAGTCATGAACTTGATACACTCAGCAAACAGACACAGCCTGAATTTGCAGTGGTTTTACTTGATCTCGACCATTTTAAACTGATCAATGACCAATATGGACATGATGCAGGAGATGCCGTTTTACAACGTGTTGCTCAAATTTTAAATGATAATACCCGTGTACAAGATGTGGTTGGACGTTATGGCGGTGAAGAATTTATTTTAATTTTAAAAAATCAGAGTTTAGAGCAGGCGATAGAGGTCGCTGAACGCTGTCGATTGGCCATTTCTGAAGCTGAAACTATGATAGCCAACCATCAAATGTTGAAGATTAGTGCAAGTTTCGGTGTAGCAACTGCGATTGAGGGGACACCGTCTGCTGTGGTCACGCGTATGGCCGATCAAGCGCTGTATATGGCAAAGCAACAAGGTCGTAACCAAGTGCGTAGCTTTCGTGAGTTAAACTTTGCAGAAGATTAAATAATTTAAACGATAGTTATGCAGCAATTACAATTTCAGCTCGGATTAGCGCAGCTCGACTTTCAGACCGAGCAAAAGAATATTCATTTTGATCATGGCTTAGCGGCTTTGGTGCAAAAATGTGTCCGACATCAGCGCTTCGATGCTTTAGCGATTGAATATTTGATCTATGAAATTGAAGAAATTTTAGAACGATTACAGCTTGATTATCAGACGCAGCGCTATGCTCAGTCGAATGACACGATGCTACATATATTGGCGCAGACCTTTTTTGAACATGCGTCCTGCATTGACCGACAAAGCTTAGAACATGGCTTTAATGAAATGATTGAACATACCGAATATTATCAAAATCTATTTGGTGAGCAGGCAATCATTCAACTCAGTTATTTCGTTTTTATTCGAGAAATGATGCACCATTTGAATATACAGCACATACAGGTTTTAGCTCAGAACACGGCTTCACCATAAGGACTTATACAGAGGCAGCTCAATTTGTTATAAATAGAAAAGCACACAACAAAAAATAGCCCTTATGAAAACGCCTGTTCCAGATTATTTACAGCATGTCCTCAATGCCTGCGATGCCAATCAGCACGGAGCTTTGGCAGATTATATTCCTGAGTTAGCTAACGCCAATCCAAATAGACTGGCTTTGGCACTGTCTACCGTAGATGGCACGATTTATTCCACGGGTGATGACGAAGTCGAGTTCACCATACAGTCGATGTCTAAACCTTTTGCTTATGCCTTAGCGATTCGTCATCTTGGCTTAGACAGCGTTTTACAAAAAGTTGGTGTCGAGCCATCGGGAGAGGCATTCAATCAAATTGCGCTCGATCCACAAAGCAATACCCCGAAAAACCCGATGATCAATTCGGGGGCAATCACCACACATTCACTATTACCGCATGACGAACACAGCACTCGAGCTGAAATGCTCCGTGAATTTTTAAGTGAACTGGCAGGGCGTGAGCTGAGTTTTGATGAAGCGGTTTACCAGTCTGAAGTGAAGACAGCTTTTCGAAATTTGTCGATCGGTTACATGCTGCGGACAGTCGGTGTCCTTGAAGAAGACCCTGAAAATGTGGTGAATGGTTACATTCGTCAGTGTGCAATATTAGTGATGGTTAAAGATTTGGCAAAAATGGCCAGTGTGCTTGCCAATGGTGGCGTGCAAGCAGCCACAGGTAAACGGTTGCTATCACGTTCGGTGGTGCGCCAAGTGTTGAGTGTGATGATGACTTGTGGCATGTATGATGCTGCGGGTGATTGGCTGACAACGGTCGGTATTCCTGCCAAAAGCGGTGTGGCCGGTGGCATCATGGGGGCTTTGCCAGGGCAGGTTGGGCTAGCGGTCTTTAGTCCGAAACTCGATACACATGGGAATAGTGTTCGAGGCGTCGAAATATTTGAACGACTGTCTAAGGACATGGGACTACATGTGATGGAGGGAACACCTTCAGCGCAAACGATCGTCCAAAGTCGCTATAGCTGCGGCCGTGATCATTCGGTGATGGTGTATGAACTGCGCGGCGTATTGCAATTTACAGAGTCGGAAATGTTGCTGCGAATATTAGAGGATGAACCTGTTGAGAATAACCATATCGTTTTAGATCTGACCAATATTTCTTTGATACACGATGTTGGTGTCCGAATGCTCTTTGAAGGTGTAGATCGTTTATTTGCGGATGGTCGTCGCGTGGCAGTGATCGACTCTGAGCATCTCTTGGAACAAAGTCGAAGTCATGCAGGACATGAGGTGGTGGTTCGGGAAGAGTTGAGTCAATATTTACAACGGTTTGATGGTTAATTGATAAAAATCCATTGTTGATTCATACAAGGTGCTCATAAGTTTAGTGCTTAGATCGGCTATAATTTTCTTTTTGCGTTAAATTTGCTTATGTCTTTTGAGTTAAAAGTCAGTTTACTCCCGAGTGCTGAAGCTTTATCCCCACAGCATAAAAAGCTGAACAAACTGATTGAGCAAATCGAACAGCAAAAACAAGACTTACAGCTTTGGCAAAACGCCAAAAGTGAAATTCAAAGTTATATCCAACTGAAACTTGTGCCGATTTATCGTGATTTGCATGCGGTGTACTACCGTCAGCTTGCACAACTTTGGCAGCATCTACAGCAAGAAGACTTTGCAAAAGCAGATTTAGCACAGCTTGATGTGAAGCTTGCGAAACTGTCTAAGCAGCTGAAAAAATCCAACTATTTAAATACGGCCGAACTGGAAAAAGTTGCAGAGGTGGATGCTTTTTATCAGCAGCATCATGCGCATAATCAAAAGCCAAATAAAAAAGCTAAGTTAGCGCAAGCTGAACAGAGCAAAGTAGAAGGTCAAGTTGATATAGAACAAGAAACGACAGAAGAATATGAGTCTTATGAAGCGTGGGACAGCGAACAATATCAACGTAAGAAAGAAGATCATCAGCGTAAACGACTTGCGCAAAAACGTGAGCAAGCTGAAAAGTTAGTGAACCAATCACTAAAAACTGTGTATTTAAAAATCACTGCCATGATTCACCCAGACCGTGAGCCTGATGAATCAAAAAAAGCAGAAAAAACCGAGTTGCTGCAAGTGGTGAACCAAGCCCATGAAGCACTGGATTTGTTTTATTTACTGAAACTGCAATTACAGCTAGAAACCAATAAAGGCAAAAGCCCTAAAGCTTTAACGGATGAACATTTAAAGTTTTATAAAATGGCGCTTGAGGCACAAAGCCAACGCCTTGCAAGTCAGATAGATGACATCACGGATAGCTTTCACTGGAGTGAAAAGCCGAAGCCGAAAAATATGCAGGTAAAAGATGTTTATAAGGTGATTGATGGCGATGTTTCAGTGTTGAAAGAACAAGTGAAGTGGGAAAAAGAACGGCTGAAATATATGGAGAAGGTGAAGGGGGTGGAAGTGTTGTTGGGGAATGGGGTGCTTTAGATTTTGCTTTTCTACCTCTCCCATTGGGATGAGAAGCACTGCTTCGCAAGGGGGTGAGGGTTGAAGTTATAATCAAAAATATTTAAAAGCACCTCTCCCTAGCCCTCTCCTAAAAGGAGAGGTAACGTTATCTATCGAATAGTTTTTGAAATTCACAATGGAAATTCTCTTTCCCTTATGGGAGAGGGCTGAGGTGAGGGTTTTAAGCAACAGCTTAAAGCTGAAATATGGGAAAAGAGAGTGGGTTGGGGGTGTTGTTGGAGAATAGAGCTTTGTAATTGAATAACGTTATATTAATATGGCTAAAAATTAGTAAAATTTTAAATGGTATTTTCTTTTGAAATTTTGGGGTAGAAAAGGAGTTCAATGGTTAGTTTACAAAAGGTAGCTTTTGAAAAAGTTCTTCAATTAGCATTCAAATACCCTTGGTTACAGCCAAAAACTGAAGCATTGAGTACATTATTGTTTGAAGATTGTGAAACTGAAGCTCAAACACAAGTAGTGATTGATATTTTAGCTGAACTAAAATATATAACGATGCACGAATATAATGAATGTGTTTGTAATTTAGCTCTAGATATTGCTACATCTCATCTAGATCCGGAAAAATCTTTTATCGTGGCAATGTCAGCAGATTCCACTGCTGACAGTGGTCAAAGTGTAATCTACGATTTAAAACTAGAATTGTCCAAACTAGAATGGACAGGTTATAGATCAGTAAATAGATATGATCAAGCACATAAAGTATATAAAGAATTTAAAAAAAGCAAAGGTGAACAAATAGTTGATTTAGTATTAATTGATAATTTTGTAGGAAGTGGCAGAACTGTAATTAATCGTGTTAAAAGAATTAAACAAATATTTGAAGACTCAGGTTTTCCTCTTCCTAATATATACGTGAAAGTCCTAATATCGACAGTTGGTGGAAGCCAGAGAATCATTAGTGAAAAGATCAATTTTGAATATTACTACTCGGTAAATGATAAAATTTTAGAAAAAATTTATGAGCCTCATCAAGTCGAAATGAAAAAAGAATTAATGAGGAGCTTAGAATCAAAGCTAGCTCCATTTTATAATGATAGACCATTACCTAGTCTAGGTTATGATGAGTCACAAGTTGCAATTTCAATCGAAAATAAAAACACACCAAATAATGTATTTCCAATCTTTTGGTGGAAATATTATTCAGATCAACGAATTAGAAACGTTATATTACATCGGGCTATGGATGATGCATGATGAAAAAAAATATATATTTAAAAAATGAGTTATTAAAAATTTTATTAGCTTCATCAAATCATACCTTACAAGCATTTACTCTGAATAAAAGATTGGGACTAGCATCTAATGTTTTTTTTGATTTGATATTTGAACTGGAGAAGGAAGGATTAATACATATTGATGGGGTGTTTATCAAATTACTTGAACAAGGCATTGTATATATATTGTCAATAATGAATGTTGAGAAAAAAAATAAAAGTAAGATACCAAATAGATTTTTATCTGATAGTACATTGAAAATTAATGAATTTTATATTCCAAAGAGGAGTTTACTTTAGTGTATAGTCGGTTATACTTATTGAGCCTGTAAGGATTAGTATTTTGAAGCGAGTCGCTTCTAATGTTAACGGGTCTTTGACCTATACTCTCTATTAAATCAAAGATTTAATAGAGAGGGGGCGAACAGCTGCTGCTGATTCGCGTAAGAAAATAAGATTTCTTTTGATTGCTATCAAAATAAACTTCTTTTCTTACATAGCAAGTAATTTAAGGTAATCCTTACAGGTCTATTATGACAAAACATATTGCTAAAAATTGGACTAAATATTTTGAAGATATTGGTCTTAAAGATGAATATATAGAAGAATATTCAGAAGTAATAAAAAAACTGGTAGGGAATAATGTACCTGTTATTTTTGAAATAGAACATTTATCTAAATTGGTTGGGATAAATGTTTCTACTCTGTATTCAATGATTTTTTCAACTGAAAAATTTTATAGATCATTTGATATTCTTCAAAAAAATGGAGAAAATCGTCGTATTACCACACCTTTTAAATCATTAAAGAAAGTCCAAAAATGGATATACCAAAGTATATTGAAGCAAGGTTATATTCATAAGTCTGCTCATGGTTTCGTTGAAAAAAAATCCATTATTACTAATGCTAGTGTTCATAAAAGTTCCAAGGTGTTTTTACAGTTAGATATTCGAAAATTCTTTCCCTCTATTCCTTTAAGTTGGGTAATTAATTATTTTCATAAATTGGGATATTCAAAAAAATTATCTTTTTATTTGGCTAAGTTGTGTTGCTATAAGGAGAGTTTGGCACAGGGAGCTCCTACAAGCCCAGCATTATCAAACTTAATTTTCTTTGGTCTTGATAAAAAATTAAACAATTACGCCATTAAAAATAATATTCTCTATACTAGATATGCAGATGATATGGTTTTTTCAGGTACGGAAATTTCTTTAAATTTTAAGAACTTCTGTATTTTTTTAATAAAAAAATATGGTTTTAAAGTTAATTCAGAAAAGACAAGGTTAAAAATTAATGTTAATCAGAATATTATAACTGGAGTACAAATTAAAAATAATAATATTTTTGCACCTAAAAAATATAAAAGAGAGTTAATTCAAGACTTATATTATATTAAAAAATTTGGACTAATTTCTCATGTTTCAAAAAAAAGAATCAAAGACCCTAATTACGTATATTCTTTATTGGGAAAAATAAATTTTGTACTTAGTATTGAACCTGAAAATTTAGAATTTATAAACTATAAGAATATATTAAAAAATATCATCGAATAAAAAATCCCCTCACGAAGAGGGGATTTTTTTGAACCAAACTAACAACACATTAAAGCGCTGCAATTTGCTCCATATTCGCTTTAATCTTCGCTAACTGATCAGCAAATTCAGCAAGTTTTACTTTCTCGCCTTCAACCACAGCCGCAGGCGCTTTCGCGACAAAACCTTCATTGCCAAGTTTAGTCGCAATTTGGTCATGCTGTTTTTGAACCTTGTCTAAGTCTTTCTGTAAACGACCTAATTCCGCTTTAGGGTCAATTAAACCCTTCATTGGAACGTAAACAGATACGTGACCTACAACAGAAGAAGAAGACAATGGCGGTTGTTCACCGTCAGCAAGGAAAGTAATGCTTTCAACTTTAGCCAATGCTTTGAACAACGGTTCAATACGTGCGATTTGTGCTTTTTCAGCATCAGTGGTGTTTTGAAGAAGTACAGGCAACAAACGCGCATTACCTAGACCCATTTCACCACGGATGTTACGTACCGCACCAATCAAACCTTGCAGCCATTGCATATCTGCTTCAGCTTGTTCGTTGATTTTCGCTTCATCTGCAACAGGGTACTGAGCCAACATGATTGTTTCGCCAGAAATGTTCAGTTTCGGCGCAAGCGTTTGCCAAATTTCTTCTGTAAGGTACGGCATCAATGGATGAGCCAAACGTAAAGACGCTTCCATTACTGCAAGCAATACACGACGAACTTCAGCTTTACGCTCAACTGATACGTTTTCATCATTTAGAACAGGCTTAGTCAGCTCTACATACCAGTCACAGTATTCATTCCAAATGAACTCGTAAATCGCTTGCGCAGCCAAGTCTAAACGGTAAGTCGCGAATGCTGTTTGCACCGCTTGTTCCGCTTTTTGCAGACGGCTCACGATCCATTGTTCAGGCAATTCCCAAAGGTCTTGACGAACTTCTTGACCAATCACTTGCTCTTCGCAGTTCATCATCACGAAACGGGTAGCGTTCCAGATTTTGTTGGCAAAGTTACGGTAACCTTCAACACGTTTCATGTCGAACTTAATGTCACGGCCAGTGTTCGCAAGCGCACAGAATGTGAAACGAACCGCATCAGTACCGTAAGACTGAATACCTTCAGGGAACTCTTTACGTGTTGATTTTTCAATCTTCGCTGCTTGTTTCGGGTTCATCAAACCTGTAGTACGTTTTTGTACTAAAGTTTCAAGATCCACACCGTCAATCAAATCTAATGGGTCAAGCACGTTACCCTTAGATTTAGACATTTTCTGACCTTCGCCATCACGAACCAAACCGTGAACGTACACAGTTTTGAACGGAACTTGCGGTGTGCCATCTTCATTTTTCATGAAGTGCATGGTCATCATGATCATGCGGGCAACCCAGAAGAAGATAATGTCAAAACCTGTTACCAGTACATCAGTCGGGTGGAACGTATTTAAGAAATAGTTTTCTTTATCTTTCGCAGCGTCGCCAGTCCAACCTAAAGTTGAGAATGTCCAAAGACCTGAAGAGAACCATGTATCCAATACGTCTTCGTCTTGATCTAAACGTACATCCGCAGGGATGTTGTTTTTCGCACGAACTTCTTCTTCAGAACGACCAACGTATACGTTGCCTTCAGCATCGTACCAAGCAGGGATACGGTGACCCCACCACAATTGACGAGAGATACACCAGTCTTGAATGTTGTTCATCCAAGCCATGTACATGTTGCTGTATTGCTCAGGTACAAATTTGATGTCGCCATCTTTAACCGCTTTAATTGCAGGCTCAGCAAGTGGTGCAATTTTTACGTACCATTGGTCTGTTAGAAGTGGCTCAACGATCACGCCTGAACGGTCACCACGAGGTGGCTTCAAGGTATATGGTTGAATTTGGTCTAACCAGCCTTCAGCTTCCGCTTGAGCAACCAATTTTTTACGTGCTTCAAAACGTTCTAAACCAATGTAGTCCGCAGGTGCAGGAATGGTTTTAGAAATTTGCTCGCCCGCTTTTGCGATGTATTCAAACTCAGCAAGAACTTCAGCATTTTTGTTGAAGATGTTGATGATTGGAAGTTCACAGCGTTTGCCCACTTCATAGTCATTGAAGTCGTGTGCAGGGGTGATTTTCACACAGCCTGTACCAAATTCTTTGTCTACATATTCGTCTTTTACGATAGGAACAGCACGGCCTGTAATTGGCAGGATAATGTTTTTACCTACAAGCGCCGCATAGCGTTCATCATCAAGCGCAACCGCAACTGCTGTATCGCCAAGCAATGTTTCAGGACGTGTTGTCGCCACAACAATGTGATCTTTACCATCGTGGGTGCGGATTGATTTGTCTTCAAAGAAATATTTGAAGTGCCAAAGTGAACCTGCTTCTTCTTTATCAGACTCAACTTCTAAGTCAGAAAGGGCAGTTTGTAGTTTAGGGTCCCAGTTGACTAGGCGTTTACCACGGTAAATTAAGCCTTCTTCATGCAGTTTTACAAACACTTCTTTTACCGCATTTGATAAACCTTCATCCATGGTGAAGCGTTCACGTGACCAGTCTACAGAAGAACCGAGGCGACGGATTTGACGGGTAATATTACCGCCAGATTGTTCTTTCCATTCCCACACTTTTTCGATGAACTTTTCACGGCCAAGGTCGTGACGGCTAATGCCTTCTGCGCCCAATTGACGTTCAACAACCATTTGCGTTGCGATACCTGCATGGTCGGTACCTGGCTGCCAAAGGGTGTTTTTGCCAGACATACGGTTATAACGAGTCAACGCATCCATAATGGCATTGTTGAAACCATGACCCATGTGCAAGCTACCAGTGACGTTTGGTGGCGGAATCATAATACAGAATGAATCACCTTTTTGAGATGGCTTGAAGTAGCCTCTCTCTTCCCAAGTCTTGTACCATTTTTTTTCGATCTCGGTCGGATCGTAGGTCGTAGCAATATTTTGCGCTGAATCAGTCATAGTCTAAACAGATCAAAAGTGGATAAAAAATTAGATCTATTGTAGCAAAAAAAATGGTGAATTAGGGATGTTGGGCGAATGTTAACTTTTAGGATTTGGCAGTAAATAAAAGAGTCCGTATGATAGGACCTAAGATAAGAAGTATCCATTGATCCCAAAACTAAGATAAAAGGAGCAATATCAAATGACTTATTCTATTTCTTTAAAGATTCAACCTACGACATATCAACGTTTTGAGACGATTCATCAAAAACTCAATGCAGCTGAAACAGAAAGTCAGTCCAAAGCCTTAGGGGATAATCTAGCGGATATTGCATGTGAAATTTTAGATCAAGTTTTTGGCCAAATGGCGCGCATGAATAAGTCTGGAGACAATGAATCCGAAAAAATTATTCAGCAAATACGTGAAACGACCCGTAAATATATGCCGTGGTCGGTGTCTTTTTTCAGCAATGACCGCCTTGTACCGATGGTAAATTATTTATATGGACGTTTTTACAGCGAAGATGGTCAGCATTATATGCATTATCCGATCGATGCCTCTTTAGCCACCGACTTGCTTGCCTATGTCAATCAAATGAAAGAAGGGCAGAATCAATATGTCCCACTCGCATTGAAGGCATTTACACAAGTGGTCGATGCCGGGGTGACGCATTTGGTGCGAGAACCAAAAAAAATGCTGAAATTTAATATGGTGGTGGATAAAACTTTAACCGGTGTCATCAATCTCACCACGCAACTCGGTTATAAACGTTTTGATAAACTCGGCAAAATTTATGATGCACAATCGATGAGTCAGTATTTTGACCATTTTATGGTGTTTTTGAACAATGAGCCTGTACTACGTAAAGCATAAAATACATATAAATGAATAAATTAGTTATTTAAAAGGATGTCAAAATGGCAAAACGAGATGATTTGAATGGAAAAGTGGTGTGGATTACTGGGGCATCTTCAGGTTTGGGAGAAGCTTTAGCAAAAGAATGTGCTTTGCAAGGGGCGCAGGTCATTTTGACCGCACGTCGTTTTGAAGAGTTGGAAAAAGTCCGGGTATCATTATTACATCCAGATAAGCATCTTTCAGTGTGTGCAGATATTACCAATGAAGAACAAGTTCGCCATGCTTATGAACAAGTCCTTGCGCATAAAGGTCGAATTGATTGGCTAATCAATAATGCGGGATTGAGTCAGCGTGCATTGATTACGGATACGACTATGCAAACTGAACGTGCCATCATGGAAGTAGATTATTTTTCGCAAGTCTATTTGACTAAAACCGTTTTACCGACTTTTTTAGCGCAAAAGTCGGGTCGAATTGCTTTTGTTTCAAGTGTTGCAGGCTTATTAGGGACACAGTACCGCGCGACCTATTCTGCTGCAAAAGCTGCCATTCATATGTGGGCAAACAGTCTACGTGCAGAAGTTGCGGATCAAGGGGTGGGCGTATCGGTGATATTCCCCGGATTTGTCAAAACCAATGTTTCATTTAATGCACTCAATGGTGCCGGCAAGCCACAAGGGCATCAGGATGAAGCCATTGAAAATGGTCTAGAAGCCAATGAGTTTGCCGAAACGGTGGTTCAATCTTTGCAACGTGGGGAAGAATACATCGTGGTGGGTGGTTCTAAAGAAAAGCTCGGTGTTTGGGTATCTCGATTATCACCGACAACGTTATATAAAATGATTCGTAAAACCAAAGTGAAGTAAATTTTATCAAGTTTAAATAGTTTAAAAGTCACTCTTAACAGTGACTTTTTTAATGAGTAACGAGATTATAAGAAATGAAAAAGAATAATTTTAACAAATGGGGAATAGCCATCATTTTGTGCGCAATCATTGGTGCAATCGGTACAGTGGCATATTTTTATTTTAAACAGAAAACTCAAAAAATTGAGCAGAAGTCAACGCTCGAAAAGCCTGAAAAAGAAATAGGAACTGTATCAGAACCCGTTATTGAATCTGTTGAGATTGAACCTAAAGTTGAAGCGGCGAGTGCAGAAGTTGTTATGCGAGGACCAAATGAGGGGTGGTTACCGATCGAAGCACTGTTTGATGAAAAAGGATTATTGAAGTCTGAGTATTACAGTCAAAATCCTCAAGATTCAGATGTTGATAAATTACCTTATAGCTCGAATAAAATTGGTGATTTTAAATGGCGAGCTGAATTTCATCCTGTTGATGATTTTAAAGGCGATCAGGCTAGATTTAAAGATCAATGTTTTGGATATTGTGTTTTAGTGAAAGGTAAGTTGCTGACCAGTGTTGAATCGACTGTATTTACGGGAGCATTTATTGCGAAAGATCATTTGATCGAAGTGATTGCACATAAGGGGAGTGGCGCATATATGCCTGTCAACTATAGCTTTATCAAAATCGACAAAGCTGGTAATGCAGAGTTAATCTCAGATGATCATAATTCTTACAAAGATCAATTGGCTCGTATCAATCATTCGGGACTCGAGATTGACTTAAAACCATTTAGAAAACTTCAATATTTTCTTCTAATGAATGAAAATGGTTTAAATGTGTCGATGCAAAAACCCAATAAGGTGGATGTCGAACCGACTCAGTGTAAAGAGTATTACGATGGAACATTAGAGGCATGTCCAACTTTATATGGATGTAAAGCTGACATTGTGGTGCAAGATCTGGCACGTGCTTATGCTGGAGATGTTGCATTTAGTTATCATGATCCAAATATTGATGAAAAGAAATTTAATGAAGTTTGTTTTAAAGTTTGTCGCAATGAAAATGTGAGTTATGAAGAGTTTGAAAACACATTGTGTAAAGTAAATTAAATAGTAAAAATGAATTGGGGAGAAGTAGAGAGATCAGATGTCTCTCTTTTGAATTGCTGTTCCATACGCAAAGACTTCGACCATGCCACCTTGCATACCCAACTCAGTGGTGCTTAAACGTAAGCCCATAATTTGGTTTGCGCCCATCTTTTCAGCTTCTTGCTTTAAACGCACCACGGCTTCACGACGTGCCCGATCGACGATGCTTTCATAACTGGTTAAACGTCCGCCAAAGAAGTTCTGAATATTGGCAATCACATATTTAAAATAATCATGTGAAATCACTACATTACTCGAAATAAGTTGTCCGAAATGTTCAGTAGTTTTAAAGCGGTTGTTGTCTATGCGAATATGTGCCAATCGCTTTTCTTGAGCTTCGAGTTCTTTGAGATGTTTTTGTTCGATATGGCGACCGAAGCCCCAACCAATACAAAAGAGCACCACAAAGATCAGGACTTTAAAAATAAAGGCATCCATGACTTAGTCCTGAGTTGGAAATGGGTCTGGGAGTTTTGCTGAGTTGGCTTCTACGCGAACAGCCGTGCCATACACAAATAATTCAGAGGCGCCTTGAGCAATATTTGAGGTTGAAAAACGGATACCGACGACCGCATTCGCGCCTAAGGCACGTGCTTTATCAATCATACGGCTCATAGCTTCTTGACGGGATTCTTCGAGTAGTTCTGTATAACCTTTGAGTTCACCACCCACGATATTTTTTAGGCCAGCCATAAAGTCACGACCAACATGTTTACTGCGGACAGTACTGCCATAAACGACATCAAGTTGTTGTGTAATGGTATGACCCGGAACAGATTCAAGATTACTTAAAAGCATTTTTAGTTATCAATATAAAAAGGTGAATTGAAGATAGAAAACTCTTTAGCAAAAAGCAATAAATTCATTTTTATTTTAAAGCTTCGATCTAAAAATGAAAAAGCCCACCGAAGTGAGCTTTTCAAATATTACTGGCTAGGCTAAATCAAATTATTGTTTTGATGCAGCTTTACGCTCAGCAGTAGAAGGTTGGTATTGCACAGCATCAGAAGTGTTGGCTTTGATACCACCACCAAGTGTTTTATACAATTCAACTTGATTGTTGAGATTTGCTTGTTCAAGCAACAACAAACCTTGCTCAGCTGCATAAGATGCACGCTGCGCATCCAGTACAGTTAAGTAGCTATCAATACCAGCACGGAAGCGAGCATTTGATAGTTTGTACGTTGTGTTGGTTGCATCAACTAAACGGCGCTGTGCTGCAATACGGTCACCAATGTTTTGGCGAACTGCAAGCGCATCATTCACTTCACGGAAAGCTGACTGAACTGATTTTTCATAATCAGACAATGCAATTTTCTGGTCAGTTTCAGAAACTTTAATATTTGCCTGACGTGTACCCCAGTCGAAAATTGGAATATCTAGGCTAGGGCCAGCAGACCATACAAAGTTGCCTGATTTAAATAGATCACCTAAGTCCGTTGAAGCATAACCCGCTGAACCTGTCAGACTAATCGTAGGGAACAGACGTGCTTTAGCTGCACCAATGTTCGCACCAGCAGCAGACAGTTTATATTCAGCTGCACGTACATCTGGACGGTTGTTCAACAAGTCACTTGGAATACCTGAACCAATGGTATTGGTCGAAGTAATTCGACTGACACGTTGATTTGGCAGCAAGTTCGCAGGTACTTGTTGACCCACTAATAGGTTCAATAAGTTTTGCGCTTGAGCAATTTGAGTCTTGTAATTCGCAACATCATTACGTGCAGTTTCTACAGAAATTTGAGCCTGACGAACAGGAACTTCACTGTCAATACCGACATCAAAACGCTTTTTGTTGAGGTTGTAAGATTCAAGCTGAGCCTTTAAGGTTTGATCCGCAAGCTTCAAGTTTGAGTTAGCGTATGCATAGTTTAACCATGCTTGAGCCACTTGACCGATCAACGCAATTTGTGTCGCATCACGGGCACTTGCAGTTGCAAGGTAACTGTCTAAAGCATTGTCTTTTAAGCTACGTACACGACCCCAAAAATCAAGTTCATAGGCAGTGACACCTAAACCGACATTGTAAGAGGTGATAGGCTTTTGTGTATTCAACGTGTCTTGACGAAGTACGCTACCACTTGCACCAATGGTTGGTAATTGACCATTGGCAGTGATTTGATACTGTTGCTGTGCACGTTCAATATTTAAAGCAGCCGTACGTAGGTCACGGTTATTGGCTAAAGCTAAGTCAAGAACTTGTACCAGACGTTGGTCAGCAAAGAAATCTTTATATCCTTGTTCAGCAACAGAAGTACCAGAAGCACTTGCTGTGTAGCTTTCGGGGATATTGGTCTGAACAACCGGCTCTGGACCACGCATGCTTTGGCAGGCAGCCAAAGCAAGCGCAAGTGAAGAAACCGCAATGCTACGACCTGCAATAGACCATACATTTTGCATCACGATAAATGCTCCTGATTATTTTGTTGTTTTGGTTTGTACTTAAAGATACTTCGGATCCATACATAGAACACAGGAATAAAGAAGATACCAAGTAGGGTAGAACTGATTACGCCACCCAATACACCATAACCTACGGAGTGCTGGCTACCTGCACCTGCACCCGAAGAAAGCGCAAGCGGAAGTACACCAAAACCGAAGGCTAAAGTAGTCATGATAATTGGACGTAGACGCATTTTAGCGGCATGCAATGTTGCGTCAAACAGATCTTCACCTTTTTCTTGAAGTTCTTTGGCGAATTCTACGATCAAGATCGCATTCTTCGCGGACAAACCAATGACGGCAATAATAGCCACCTGGAAGTAAATGTTATTCGCCAAGTTTGGATTTTTGAAGAACACCATTCCAAGGAAAGTCAGTAATAACGCACCCAATACACCTAATGGTACAACCAGTAATACTGAGAACGGAATAGACCAGCTTTCATACAAGGCAGCAAGACATAGGAAGACGATTAACAATGAAAGTGCGTATAAGAATGGTGCTTGTGCGCCAGACTCACGTTCTTCTAGAGATAAACCAGTCCATTCATAGTCAAAGCCTTGAACGCCCATCGAAGGAAGTTTTTGTACAATTTCTTCCATCGCTTTCATCGCATCGCCCGAACTTACACCCACACCCGGTGAACCTTGAATGTTCACAGATGCGATACCGTTATAACGTTCAAGACGCGGTGAACCATAAGTCCATTCACCAGTAGCGAAGGTCGAGAATGGAACCATTGTGCCTTGGTTGTTACGGACATACCACTGGCTCAGGTCTTCAGGCATCATACGTGCCGCAGCTTCACCTTGTACATAGACTTTCTTCACACGACCACGGTCAACGAAGTCATTGATGTAAGAACCACCCCATGCCATACCCATTGTGGTGTTAATCTCAGAAATACTCACACCCATTGCACCAGCTTGAGCTTGATCAATCGTGATTTTGTACTGTGGTGTATCTTCTTGACCGTTAGGACGAACACCCATGAGGCGTTTATCTTGAGCAGCCATACCGAGCACCATATTACGGGCATCGATAAGTTGTTGATGAGTTTGACCTGCAGAAGCTTTTAACTGCAAGTTGAAGCCGGCAGTTACACCCAATTCAGGCATTGCTGGTAATTGGATTGGCATGATGTATGAAGCATCCTTCACGATCATGTTCAATGCCATACCACGTTGAATAATCGCACCCACTTGAGATTCAGGTGATGTACGGTCTTCCCAATCTTTTAACTTGATGAATGCAAGACCTGCGTTTTGACCTACACCTGTGAACGAGAAACCGGCAACACTGAATACAGAATCGACATATTTTTCTTCGTTTTTCAGGAAGTAATCGGTCATTGCAGTGACAGTTTTATCCGTACGCTCAAGTGAGGCATTCGGTGGTAACTGTACCAGTGTCATTACAACACCTTGGTCTTCTTCAGGTAAGAATGATGATGGTAACTTTTGGAATAAAAGCACTAATAAGCCGATTACAACTGCATAAATCACACCAGAGAAAATCTTGTGGTGTGTCATGAAGTTCACGCCGCCTTGGTATTTATGCGCAACTTTATCAAAAGAGCTGTTAAACCAACGGAAGAAACGGGCAAAGATATTGTTGCTTTCAGGTTTGTTTGGATCATGTTGTTTCAACATGGTCGCACATAGGGCAGGGGTAAAGGTCAATGCTACAATCAATGACAGAATCATTGCTGTTACCAGCGTGATTGAGAACTGACGATAAATTACACCTGTCGTACCACCGAAAAATGCCATCGGCACGAATACAGCGGTTAACACAGAGGTAATACCGATTAAGGCACCCGAGATCTGTTTCATTGAGATTTCAGTTGCAGTCACGGGGTCAAGATGATCTTCAACCATGACACGTTCAACGTTCTCTACGACAACAATAGCATCATCCACGAGGAGACCAATCGCCAGTACCATCGCGAACATGGTGAGTGTGTTGATCGAGAAACCAAACATGTTAATGACAGCAAAAGTACCCAATACCACTACAGGTACAGCCAATGTCGGAATAATCGTTGCGCGCCAGTTCTGTAAGAACAAGAACATCACAAAGAATACGAGAATCACGGCTTCTACAAGGGTATGTACAACACTTTCAATCGATAACTTAATGAATGGAGTCGTATCAAATGCAAGCGTGTCTTCTAAACCTTCAGGGTAGTTTGGACGTAGTTCTTTTAAACGTGCTTCAACAGCTTCGGCTGTATCTAATGCGTTTGCACCAGTTGCTAGTTTGATCGCTACACCACCAGCAGGTTTGTTGTTGAACTTAGAGTCGAACTGATAGTTGTCAGCACCTAATTCAACACGTGCAACATCACCTAAACGTACCTGAGCACCATCACTACTGTTACGCAGGAAAATGTTTTTAAACTGCTCTGGTGTTTGCAACAAACTTTGTGCTGTAACTGTCGCGTTCAGTACTTGACCTTCAGTTGCAGGCGCACCACCTAACTGACCAACAGCAACCTGAGCATTCTGTGTACGGATAGCCGCAGCCACATCACTCGGTGTAACTTTCAGGTTTGCCATTTTGGCTGGATCTAGCCAAATACGCATCGCATAAGAACCACCGAATACTTGGACTTCACCTACACCTGCCACACGGCTGAGAGGTTCAGAAATATTCGAGTTTACATAGTCCTTAATGTCGTCCGCAGTCAACTTACCCGACGGTGAGTGGAATGCTACAACTTGTAGGAAGCTTGCGCCAGATTTGGTGACTTTTACACCTTGACGCTGTACATCTTCAGGTAATAGCGCTGTCGCAGACTGGAGTTTGTTTTGGACTTGAACTTGGGCGATATCTGGATCGATCCCTTGTTCAAAGTTCAATGTAATAGATGCCTGACCGTTACCCGCACTGTTTGACGAAATATAACGTAAGCCATCCAAACCATTCATTTGTTGTTCAATGATTTGGGTTACGGTGTTTTCAACTGTTTCTGCAGATGCACCAGGGTAAGTCGCAGAGATTGAAACCGTTGGCGGTGCAATGGTCGGATACTGTGCAATTGGCATATTAGATAGCGTGAGTACACCCGCCAACATAATCACCAATGCAATCACCCACGCAAAAATGGGGCGATGAATAAAGAATTGAGCCATTCAGTCTACTCCCTATGCGTTTGAAGTAGCTTTTTGTTCAGATTTAGGTGCTGCTTGTTCTGCAACTTTAGCATCTGGCTTTGCTGCAGCAGGTTGTTGCGCACCTTGAGGTGCAGCAGCCTGAGGTTGATACGGTTTGGCTACAACTTGTTGTTCTGGCTTAACTTTCGCAATACCGTCAACAATCACTTTATCGCCAGTGTTTAAGCCTTGAGTAACGATCCAATTCGAACCTTGTGTACCAACAGTGGTTACAGGACGAGATTCAACAGCACCTTTTGCATTCACAATCATTGCAATCGCTTGACCTGTAGGAGTACGTGTAATAGCAGCTTGTGGAATCAGGTAAGCGTTTGGAATCACACCTTGAACGATGCGAGCATTGGCAAACATACCCGGAAGCAATAAATGGTTCGGGTTAGAAAAAACAGCACGAAGTGTAACCGTACCTGTATCGGGGTTCACACTTGCATCAGAAAATGCAAGACGACCTTCAATTGGGTATTCGCTACCATCTTCAAGACGTAATTTCACTTTGGTGTTATTACTGCTGTCTAAGTTGCCTTGGCTTAATTGTTGACGTAAGCGAAGAAGTTCAGCACTTGATTGGTTAATGTCAACGTACATTGGATCAAGACGTTGAATTGTGACTAATGGATCAGCCTGAGATGCAGTAACTAAAGCACCCGCTGTCACTGTAGAACGGTTGGTTTGACCTGAAATTGGCGCACGTACAGTTGAGTAACCTAAGTTAATTTCTGCATTTTTAAGTTCTGCCTGAGATGCAGCAACGTCTGCTTCAGCCAGTTTTACTTGCGCAACAATATCGTCATATTCTTGTTTAGAAATCGCATTTGATCCCACAAGCTGACGGTAGCGACCTTCTTTAACACGTAACACGCCTAAATTTGCTTGTTGACGTCTTAAAGCAGCACGAGCACTGTCAGCTGAAGCACGGTTTGTACGCGAGTCGATCTCGTACAAGGCTTGTCCTTCGCGAACATAGCTACCTTCTGCAAATAGACGTTTCAGTACTACACCACTGGTTTGTGGACGTACTTCTGAAATTTCATAGGCAGATGTACGGCCTGAAAGTTCAACAGATTGTTCAACGCTTTGCGGTTGGGCAACAATGACACCGACTTCAGTTGGTGGCATTTGCTGTGCAGCAGCAGCTTGCTGTGCATCTTTAGGATCTTTGCTACAACCAACAAGTGCAATACTTGTTGCCAATGCGCAAGCAGTCAGGGCAGGAGCCCAAAGCTTTGCAGACATCATTGTTCCACCTCAATTAGATATTTATCTAAATTATTCATTTGTTTACGCTTTACTGATTTTGATGTAACTCAAATAAAGTAGCGCGATCCAAATAAAACTTATGCTCCAACCGGATAAGACATCTGTCGGAAAATGAACCCCAACATATACTCGCGAAACACCCATACACAGCATCCATAACAATGCCAAAATGGTGATCAAACGATGTTGAGCATGTTGTCGGCAAATCAAGATCATCAGACACGCAAGCGATGCAGCATAACAACTGTGTGCGCTTGGGAATGAACTCCCGTAAGACGCTACAAGATGGTACATTTCTGGGGGACGCGGTCTGGTAAACGTAAATTTAAGCAACCATGCAAGGCCGATACTTCCAAAGATCCCTATACTGATAAAAACAATCTCTGTGTATTTTTTATACCACGCAAAGTGTAAACACCATAGCGTGGTGAAAAATAATACAAAAGGCATGCCCCCTAGCGCGGAAAGTCCGATGGCAATTTGATTAAAAACAGCAATACGGTGCTGACTCATCCATTCTACGATATTTAAATCTAATAGATTTAAATAGCTAGAATAAAGCGACAACACACTGATAATTAATGCAAAAAAACCAACAAACAGTAGCGTTCGTGGCATATTTTATTCCTTGTCATTTTAACCGGTTTGAGCTCGGTTAATTAATGGACTAAAGTGTACTCATCAGTACACTTTATTTCAAGTATGTGTAAATCATACTGATTTTATTTTTTGTGTTCATTTACATCTTACTAAAATAAAACACAAATCTGCTAATGATTGTTCTTACTGGCTTGTGTGCCATCTTCAACTTCAAGTGGGGTTTTCGGTGGCCAGAAAAAATCACTTGGTCGCGTTAGAAAATGAGTCATCACCAGTTTAGCCAGTGGTTTCCATTGTTCAAATCTTACGCGACGTGCCCGTAGTGCCACAATAATGGTTAACGTGAAACTGACGAATAAGTTAGTCAGACCGATCAGAATAACCCCTAAGAATGACACAATGATTAAGCCAATGTCTGGTGAACCATTAATATTGATGAGGCCTTGAATGAAGTTGGCCGAGGCGAAGGCGATATGGCGAATATCTAAAGGTAAACCAAAAATAAATCCAATCGTTCCCATACTGCCCAGCATGATCCCGAATAAGAAGTTACCTGCTAAAGCACCTAAGTTTCGCTCAATGTAAGCGGCAAGCTTATCCAGTCTCTCTTGACCCATGATGCGTTTTAACTTTGGATGTGCTTGAATCCGTGGTCCAACTTTGCGATAGATCGCCATGTTGTCAAAGTATCCAGCAAGCAAACCTGATAAAAACAAACATACCCCAGCAATCGCAGCATGTGGCACAGCCAATGAGGTAAATGGATTGAGGTCGTGTAAGGTTTTAGCTGCTTTTGCATGATTCATTAATGGCTCATGTAAAGCCATGTCCCAACTTAATGCGATCAATGCTGCAACAGGAATCGCAATACTGATGTTGCCTAAGATTGCAATAAACTGGGTTCGAATGATGTTAATAATCAGCGCGGCAAGCTCGGCAATCTGCGCCATTTTCGAGCCTTTACGATGCTGAACCGTCGAGGCAAGGGCAGCAGCTGTCATCGCAGGCTGTTTAGTGGCAACAGTAAAATGTAAGACATGAATCAGCATAAAGCCGAAAGAGTAGTTCAGACTATATGAAATGGCTTGCATGAGCGGTGCCATGCTGACACGGGCCATCAGTACTTTTAAAGTTGCCATACAGGCAATGATCACACCGGCACCTGCCGCAGATCGGTACATGCTCATAAAGCCTTGTTTGTCCGTACTTACATAGTGTTCGCCGGTTTTACTTGCGTTTTCGGTGACTTGTAGGGCAACCAATTCACTATTGGTGGCGAGCAAATCGCGCACACTGCGCTCGCTATAAATCGCTGACGTCACATCACTGAGTAAACTACCCATAGACACATAGCGGACATCATCTTCTTCAACAATCAGGTTGAGTAAGATTTCTAAGCGATCTAAACACTGTTCTAAAAGCGACAATAAGTAAGTCAGGCTGACACTTACACCAATTCGTTTGGTCGCACGCCGAATCTTCAGCACCACATCACGACATTGTTCCAGCATTACCAACGCTTGAGAAGCATCTGGCGGTAGCACAGCACTCATTTCTTCAGCACTTTGATGGAGCTTTTTATACTGCTGAATAAAATCATTTATTTCACGGTTTTGCACCAAAAAAGGTGATTCATATTCGGTCAGTTCAGGCTGTGCATTAATAAATTCAGGATATAAGCCAATACCACTTACCCGATAGGACAAAACGGTAATAGCTTTAATTAACTCACGGCGAATTTTCTTTTTTTCTTCCTGATTGCTATGACCTTGGTTAAACAATCGAAAGAGCTGCATCCATTGCTGATCATCAATACTGTCCAGCCAATATTTGTCGCTATGACGATAAAAAACTCGACGGACTAAATCTTGTAATTGAGTTTCGTCATTGATCAGAGGAAGAAAATGTGCGCCAAGCCGTTGGAACAGTTGTCCCCAGAAACCATCGAGAGACAAAATACCCGTGTCCGCATATAAACTGGTTTGTTTATATCGGCTAATGAGTTTTAGGACAAAACTTTGCAGGGTAGAGGCTGCATCTGGCGTGATGAGTAAAGCTTGGATGAAAGCCTGAAATTTTTTCTTAATTTCGTCGGTATTTTTTGTATCTTCTGGTCGAATTCGGTTGACCAATTCGATCAGCAAGTTTTCATCCAGCACAGCCCGAGGGGTATCGAGCTGTTGCTGCATGGTCAAAAAGATATCATTGAGTTTTATATGCATAGGCAAGGGGAATTACGATGAATATTGTTAATTATTGAATTCGGTGTAATGCCAAGTTTGCGAGGTTGATTAAAGCTTGACGATATTCAGTATCTGGTAGCGCTGCTAAAGCGGCTAGTGCTGCCTCAGTTTCTTCAGTCGCTCGTTGGCTACAATAATCAAGTGCCCCAGAGCTTTGTACAATCTGAATAACACGCTCTAAATCTGCCGTACCACCTGTGGCAATACTGCGGCGAATAATGTCATGTTCTTCGCCAGTGGTATTCTTTAAGGCAGAGATTAAAGGTAAAGTTGGTTTACCTTCCATCAAATCATCGCCAATATTTTTACCTAATGTTTCAGCATCTGAGGTGTAATCTAAAATATCGTCAATAATTTGAAAGGCATTTCCAAAGTGTCCCGCAAATTTTCTAAGCGGTTCACGGTACTCTGGTGTACCAGTCAGAATCGCTGCACCTTCGGTAGCGAGCTCAAATAAACGCGAAGTTTTACCGTGAATAATATCTAAATAGGTTTGTTCAGTAGTTTCGGGTTGGTGCTGTGATTGAAGTTGTAAAACTTCACCTTCAGCAATTTCACAGGTACCCGTTGAAAAGTCTTTGAGTAATACTTTGCTGTCTAGATCCACCAATAAATCAAAAGCTCGTGAAATTAGAAAATCCCCCACTAGTACGGCAGTTTGATTATTCCATGTCGCATTTGCGGTTGGGCGACCACGGCGTAATCCCGATTCATCGACTACGTCGTCATGAACCAAGGTTGCGGTATGTAGCATTTCAATAATTGCTGCAAGTTTACGGTGTTTTTCTAAATCTTCTGCGCCACAAGCCTTTGCTGCAAGTAAGCACATAATGGGACGCATGCGTTTACCGCCTGCTTCAACCACATGTTTACTGACTGCCATGACCAAGGCAACTTTAGACGTGATTCCTTCATTAATAAATTTGTCCATCGCAGCAAAGTCAGTAGCAACAGGCGCGAGAATATCTTGCTTAAAGTCGATGGTCATATGAAGAGAAACCTCAATAATTTTTGAATTACAGACGTAGTGTAGCAATTTGTTATATGAATAACAGATAAGAACTTACTCAATTGACTTAATCTTAAGTGATTTTTTTCATCAAGCGGAAGTATTGTACTTATTTTTTAACAGACTTTTATCTTTAGCATGTTGTTTGAACAGCATGTTGTTGATGTCAGTCCAGTGTATATTAGCGAATTGTTGCTAAAAATCTATGTCAAACCTTGCCAAAAGCATGATAAGTGAAATAGAGCACTCATTTTAATGGTTTTAATGACACTGTTTATATAATAAACGCATACTCATCTAATATTTTACGGAAATGACTTGTTGTTTTTCGGGTTATCCCTTAAAATCTTTGCCTTTGCGAAACCCCAGTGACGATCGTTTTAAGATCGGTATATCCCTTTACCGGCACGACAACACGGGCATGTTTGGAGTACTTAAATGTACGCAGTAATCCAAAGCGGTGGTAAACAACACCGTGTAGTTGAGGGTGAAACCCTTAAAGTAGAATTATTGAAAGCTGAAACTGGCTCAACTGTTACTTTTGATGACGTGTTGATGCTTGTTAACGGTGACAGCATTCAAATTGGTGCACCAGTAGTAGCTGGCGCTAAAGTAACTGCTGAAGTAGTTAGTCATGGTCGTCACGACAAAATCCGCATCATCAAAATGCGTCGTCGTAAACACTATCGTAAACAACAAGGTCACCGTCAATGGTTCACTGAGTTGAAAATTACAGCTATTTCAGGCTAATTACGAGGAGTAAGTAGACATGGCAACTAAAAAAGCCGGTGGTTCGACTAAAAACGGTCGTGACTCGAACCCAAAAATGTTGGGTGTTAAAATCTACGGCGGTCAATCTGTGACTGCTGGTAACATCATCGTTCGTCAACGTGGTACTGAATTCCACGCTGGTGTAAATGTAGGTATGGGCCGTGACCATACTTTATTTGCAACTGCTGACGGCGTTGTAAAATTCGAAGTGAAAGGCCAATTCGGTCGTCGCTACGTATCTGTTGAAGCGTAAGCTTTAATAGAAAAAAGACCCGCATTTTTTTGCGGGTTTTTTTTCGTCTGAAGAAAATGTGAGGTATTATTTTAGATTGTTACAAACGATGTATATATCAATAAATCACCATAAATAGTGATTTAAATCACAAAAAATAAAGAACGTAATAGAGGAGTACAAATACAAAAAAAGGATAGGGACATGAATAAAATATTGAATACAGTTTTTATCAATGCTGACTATCAGAAAAGGAATTGTCCTGATAAAAGCCAACAAATTGCATTTGAAAAGACACTAGGACTTGGTGAAATAACTTCAATCGCTATTAAAGCTGTACCAAAATTACTTGCTGTGAGTATTTTACTTTCTCTAGGCTCAATTGCATGGGCTGGTGGGAGTGGCTCGTCATATCCTGAGCATACTTGTAATCGTTGCAATAGTGGTATTCCTGGGCCAGTAGGGCCAATGGGACCTCAAGGTCCTGCTGGTGAGACAGGAGCAACAGGTGCACAGGGTGAGACTGGAGCTAAAGGTGACAAAGGCGATACTGGAGCAACAGGCGCTACAGGTGCTACTGGTAAAGATGGATTAAATGGCCGAGACGGCATCGATGGTAAGGATGGGTTGAACGGTCTGAATGGTAGCAATGGTTTAGATGGTGCAAGTGCTTATCAAGTTGCGGTGAACAATGGTTATGAAGGCAATGAAGACCAATGGCTAGAAAGTCTACATGGTGCAGTTGGCGCACAAGGGCTAACAGGTGAAAATGGTTTCAGTGCATATGAACTTGCGATAAAAAATGGATTTGTCGGTACTGAAGTTGAATGGTTGTTGAGCTTAAAAGGAACAGATCCGTACATTAAAATACAATCAAACGTTGCCAATACAGCACCTAAACCAACTGCGAATGGACAAGATGCGATTGCAGTCGGTGCAGGTAATAAAGCTGATGGTAATCAGTCTATTGCCCTCGGTGTAAACAATACCGTCAGTGGTGATGGATCTGGTGCTGTAGGTTCAAATAACACAGTTACAGGTAATAATACCTATGTGGTTGGTAACAATATCAACACCTCTGCAAATAATGCTGTTGTACTTGGTAATGGTTCAAGCTCTGACCGCAATAATACGGTTTCCGTTGGCTCGGCTGGTGCAGAGCGGCAAATTATTCATGTGGCAGCAGGTACGGCAGACACCGATGCGGTAAACGTGAAACAAATGCGTCAAGTAGATCTAGAAGTGTTAAATAGTTCAAAAGCATATACAGATCAGCATGGGGCAAATGTACTTAATCAAGCCAATAGTTATACCAATCAACGTGTGAATGAATTGAACCATAATTTCAATAAATTTAAAGATAATGTTTACGGTGCTGTTGCTTCAAGTATTGCAATCGCCTCCTTACCGCAACCCACAGATGCCGGATACAACATGTTTAGCGTAGGTATGGGGGCTTGGGAAGGTTCACAAGGCTATGCAGTTGGTTTCAGTGGAGTGACTGAAACCAATAAATATGTGTATAAATTGGCTGCAACAGGGAATTCTGAAGGTGACTTTGGCGCTGGTGCATCGATCGGTTGGCAATGGAAATAACTCAATATTGGATTATTAAAATTGCTAAATCATGGTTTAATTATTTGAAAGGCATTTGAGTCAAATTAAGTGCCTTTTTATTTTATATTTCTCCATCATGATGAATAAAAAACAGCAATTTGCATTAATAACCATACAAAACTTCTTATTTTCTCTAAATTTAGTCAATGAAAGTGGTTTAAGATGGAGCCATCTAACAAATTGCGTTGATGCAAATATAAAAGGTGAATCTATGAAAATGCTTCGTAAAACCATCTGTGCTATGGCATTAGGTGCAGCGACACTGGCACCGGTTATGAGTACGACAGTATTCGCGGCACCAGTTGCAGCGTCGGAGCAGCAGGCAACTGCCAATTTGGTGAAACAATTATCGGGTATTAAAAGTTTTACAGCTAACTTTCAGCAAACTACAAAAGTGACTAACCCCAAAGCTACTCAAAAGAAAGGTTTAAGTGCGCAGCATATGAACCAAACTTTTACTGGGGTCATGAAAGTTCAGCGTCCGGGTAAATTCTATTGGGAAACAACCAGCCCATCTAAGCAAACTATTGCGACCACAGGTAAAACAGTTTGGATCTATGACCCAGACCTACAACAAGCAGTACGCCAAAGCTTAGATGACCAAGTTGCGAATACGCCTGCATTATTATTGTCAGGTAATACTGCTCAAATCATGAAGTCTTATCGTATTACACAGCCGAATAAGACCAAAACTTATTACACTTTATATCCAAAAAGTGATGATGGTGTGTTTCAAAGCTTAACCATTAGTTTTGGTGCGAAAAATGCGCCGACTTTAATGATTCTCCAAGACTCATTAGGTCAAACAACCCATGTACGTTTCAATAATGTGAAGGTGAATGCGTCTATTCCAGCGTCAACCTTTAATTTTGTACCTCCAAAAGGTACGGACATTATTGATCAATAATTCTCATAATCGAAAAAAAGCAGACATCGGTCTGCTTTTTTTATGGAGAAATGTAAAGCCAGCAAGCTGAATATAAGAGAAATTTAGTAGTATGCTGATATTCACAGTTTGCTTAAATGAAGTGACTTGTGGTTTTGACTGTTGCTATAGGGAATTTTGGGATGAAAAAAAATCATATGAATAATATAGCTTGGGCTGTTTCAGCTGTGGTTTTAATCGGGTCATTAACGGCCTGCCATCCTCGAAATGAACCTGTTGAAGGTGAAACAACGGAACAGAAGCCAGCGGTCGTCGCTGATGCGATTCCACTTATTCAATCTAAATCTGTCGAGATGCAATTACCAAAAGCTCAAGCTTGCGATGCGGAAGGTTGTACCCAATATAGGATTCAAACAGTTGAAACCAATGTTGATTGGATTAATCAATATTTTATTGATCGGATTAAAAAAGCAGACCCGATTGCATTTTCAACTGAGCCGAATCAAAAAATCGATTTATCAGACAAGACGGATGCAGGCTTAAGTCAAAGTACCACTTCTGTTCGATATATTAGTCAGTGGGGACATATCGCAACTTTTGCAATCGAAAGCTATACCTACGCAGCGCATGCGGCTCATGGTATGTCCCATGTTGAATATGTCAATTTTGATTTAAAAGCCAAAAAACGTTTGGCTTTACAAGATGTCTTGGTCAAAGGTGCAGATGCGAAAGTGATTAGCGCACTTTTTGATGCCAACTATATGTGGTTAGATAGTCATAATATTGAACGTTCAAAACTACAGTTAAGTGATAATTTTTATTATGGGGCGAACGGGATTGTATTTGCTTATCCACTGTATGAATTGGCGAGTTATGCAGAGGGCATGCCTGAGCTAAAACTTCCATATTTTACAGTTAAAGGACTATTTAAACCTGAATATTTACCAAGTTTGCCAAATTACGACACCAAATAAGACAATTTGAAGCAAGATTATTGGTTTAATAAGGGGCAGCTGTAAGCTCGGTCACTGTATTTTTGAGTGTTAAGAGCTTACACTATAGCCAGTTTTTTTCTTTACTTAAGATTGGCTATGATCGACCCGAAATTACTCAGAAATAATATTGAGGCTGTAAACTTAGCCTTAGCAAAACGTGGTGTTCAACTTAACGTAGCAGAGTGGGCAGACCTTGAAGCTCGCCGTAAGGAAATTCAGTCTAAAACTGAGTCGTTACAAGCTGAACGTAATGCTGGTGCAAAACAAGTTGGTCAAATTAAAAAAGCTGGCGGTGATGCATCTGAAATCATGGCACGTATGTCTGCTATTGGTGATGAAATTAAAGCCGCAGAAGTTGCACTTTCTGAGCTTCAGGCTGAACTTGAAGCCAAATCTTTATCGATTCCAAATTTACCTCATGAGTCTGTGCCAGAAGGCAAAGACGAAAATGACAATGTTGAAGTTCTAAAGTGGGGTACACCACGTCAGTTTGATTTTGAGATCAAAGACCATACTGACTTGGGTGAAATGATGGGCGGTTTAGAATTTGAAACCGCAACCAAATTGACAGGTACTCGTTTTAGCGTACTCAAAGGCCCATTGGCGCGTTTACAGCGTGCAATTACCCAATTTATGTTAAATACACATACCTTGGAAAATGGCTATACAGAAGCGTATGTACCTTATTTAGTTAATGCAGATTCTTTACGTGGTACAGGCCAATTGCCTAAATTTGAAGAGGATTTATTCAAACTTCAAGGCGAAAAAGAATACTACCTGATCCCGACTGCAGAAGTGCCTGTAACCAACTTCGTGCGTGATGAAATCATTGATCCAGAACGTTTGCCATTAAAATATGCAGCGCATACGCCATGTTTCCGTAGTGAAGCGGGTTCGTATGGCCGTGATACACGTGGTTTGATCCGTCAACACCAATTTGACAAAGTAGAAATGGTTCAGATTGTAAAACCTGAAACTTCGATGGATGCGTTGGAAGAATTAACGGGTCATGCCGAAGGTATTCTTCAAGCATTAGGCTTACCATACCGTAAAGTCGTTCTGTGTGGCGGAGACATGGGCTTTGGTGCAATCAAAACTTATGATTTAGAAGTTTGGGTGCCAAGTCAAAATACCTACCGTGAAATTTCATCTTGCTCATGCATGGGTGACTTCCAAGCACGTCGCATGAAAGCACGTTACCGTACTGACCAAAAGAAAACTGAGTTTGTACACACGCTAAATGGTTCAGGTTTGGCAGTTGGGCGTACTTTACTTGCCGTGATGGAAAACTATCAACGTGCAGACGGTTCAATTGAAATTCCAGCAGTACTTCGTCCATATATGGGCGGTGCTGAATTTATCGATTAATAGTCGATAAAGTGCATACATTTGTGCACAAAAATTGCTTAAGACAATCAGATTTAAACTATTGAGGTCGTGTGTGGATATCTTTCCAATCTCTTTGAAGTTGCAGCAGCAACCTTGTCTGATTGTTGGTGGTGGTCGAATTGCATATCGAAAGGCTGTGCTGCTTGCAAAAGCGGGCGCTCAGCTGACAGTTTGCTCACCCGAAATTGAAGATGATTTATTGACCTTGGTTAATAAAACCCAAGGTCAATATCTCAACTCGATTTATCACGAATCGGTTTATCAAGAAAATGCCATTGCGCTGCGTCAGTTTCGTTTAGTGATTGCAGCAACCAATGACAAAGCGGTCAATCAGGCGGTTTTTGAAGCCTGCGAAGCTGAAAATGTCTTGGTTAATAGTGTTGATGATCCGCCGCATTGCCGTTTTATGGTTCCTGCAATTATTGACCGCTCTCCACTGGTCATCTCCGTTGCATCCAATGGCACATCGCCAGTGCTTTCACGCCAAATCCGCACCCAGTTAGAAAGCTCAATTCCACATGGCATTGGCAAACTGGCTGAGTTCTCAGGCCAATGGCGCGCAGCTGTTAAAGCCAAAATCGTCAATCCAGATGAACGCCGTATTTTTTGGGAAGATTTGTATGCAAGTCCGCTCAAAGAGCAAGTATTCAATGACAATTTGACTGAAGCCAATCGTTTGATTGAACAGGCCTTATTGGAATGGAAACAGCCGAAAGGTGAGGTGTATTTGGTTGGGGCAGGGCCGGGTGATCCTGAACTGTTGACCTTAAAAGCTCTGCGTTTAATGCAGCAAGCGGATGTGGTGATCTATGACCGTTTGGTTTCTCAGCCGATTATGGACCTCTGCCGCCGCGATGCCGAAAAAATCTATGTAGGTAAAGCAAGATCCAATCATGCTGTTCCGCAAGAAGGCATCAATGCCTTACTGGTGAAATATGCCATTGAGGGAAAACGCGTCTGCCGCTTAAAAGGTGGAGATCCGTTCATCTTTGGCCGCGGCGGTGAAGAAATTCAGGAACTCTTTGCGGCAGGCGTTGCCTTCCAAGTCGTTCCGGGAATTACTGCTGCCTCTGGATGTTCGGCTTATGCAGGGATTCCTTTAACGCATCGAGATTATGCGCAAAGTGTACGCTTCTTGACAGGACATCTCAAAGAAGGTTCACCGGAGCTACCTTGGAATGAGTTGGTTTATCAAAATCAAACGCTCGTGCTGTATATGGGCTTGGTCGGTCTAGAAAAAATTTGTGAGAAACTCATCGCGCACGGGCAGCGTCCAGATATGCCTGTCGCATTGGTTTCTAAAGGGACGACACCTGAACAAAAAGTCGTGGTTGGGACATTGGCAGATATTGCATCTAAAGTCAGTGAATACCAAATTCAGGCGCCTACATTGACCATTATTGGTGATGTGGTGAGTCTGCGTGAACAACTTCAATGGCATGAGCGAGGATAAGCAACGCAACGCGTTGCCCGAGCGCAAGGTGAAGGCTATGCCTGAGCAAAGAGGATAAGCAAGCTGCTGAATTGTCCACGTGCAAGGCGAAGGCTATGCCTGAGCAAAGAGAATAAGCAAGTTATTGTATTGTCCAATTGCAATGCGAAAGCTAAGCAATGTAGATAAGCAAGCGCTTGTTGTACCATCTAAACTTATGCTACAGCTATAGAAACTATAGCCTGAGCTTTAAGCCATTATTTAACTAAAGAGTAGAGAAAAAAACTGTGATCCATGTTGTTTTATACGAGCCAGAAATTCCTGCAAATACAGGGAATATCATTCGTTTATGTGCCAATACTGGAGCGCAGTTGCATTTGGTCAAGCCATTAGGTTTTGAGCTGGATGATAAAAAACTCCGCCGCGCCGGTTTGGATTATCATGAATGGGCACACATGAAAGTGTGGGAAAACTTTGAAGAATGCCTTGCGGGCTTAAAAGCGCAAGGTATTGACATGGATGCCATTTATCCATTAACCACCAAAGGTTTTGAAACACCGCATACCTCTAATTTAAATCGTCCTGTGGCACTGTTGATGGGGCCTGAAACACGTGGTTTGCCGGAAGATGTCCGTATGATGTTCCCAAAAGAACATTGGATTCGCCTGCCGATGGCACCAAATTCGCGTAGTTTAAACTTGTCTAATGCTACTGCTGTGATTTTATATGAAGCTTGGCGTCAGCAAGACTTTAAAGAATTGGTCTAAGTGTGATCTGTTCAAAAAGCCGCTCTATCGAGCGGTTTTTTATTGGGAGTGAACACAGTGAACCGTTTACAGCAATGAAGTTTTGTAAAATAAGGGCTTAAAAACTTCAGCATCAATATAAAAATGTGTATAAGAACACTGTGAAGAAATAAAACGGGTACTTAAAACTTGAAATCTATAAATTTAAAAGCTTTTGGTGTCGTGATTGCGACCGGATTCATTTCATCAATGAGTTGGGCTAATCCAACCGTATCGAACACAACAGAACAGACACCAGTGACCGTCACTGCAACTACAGAAAATGTTCCAGTTGTACCGAAGGTTGAGGTGATTAAGCCTTTTACTAAAGCTGAAGTACAGCAGGGTATGCTGGAAATGCAGCAAAGGCAAAATCAGCGTATTGAGGAATGGGGAAAAACACTAAAAGCCGACGATTTTGAGAGGTCTTGGTATGGTGGTCGCCAATTGAAAAAAGCAAAGCGTCAGGAAGTATGTGGGCTATATCAAGACTTAGTCAATGAAACATACAGCTTGGCTCAAAAAAATAAAGCGCGTCTTAGCCCTGCCGATCAGCAGTTAGTAGCAGATCGAAATCAATTTATTCAAAGCTTAGGTTATGAAAATAATATCGTTGATACCAAGATGGGTTTTAATTGCCGCTTAAAATAAGTGATTTTTATCACTGCTTTGATTTATGTGAATGATCCATGTCCTTGATGTAAAAAATAAAGGACATGGAAAAGCTCGAGATACCTCATGAATTAATCAATTAAATTAAAGTCACTCAGTTCTGTTTGTAGATGTTTTGGATTATTTGCAAATAGAAGTTGACCACTGGTGTATAACCAACCCAATTGACCTTGCTGCTGAAGACGTTTCAGTAAGACGTCGTTAAATGTCGACGTTGCAAAGACAGTTTCACTAAAGACTTTAAACTCACCGACATTAGTGTTTTCACTGTCTTTCATAAACAGCATGCCGTTTTTGGTGGTTGAACTCATATCTAAAGCACGGCTGACTAAGCGGTAACCGTCTTTAGCTTGCTCATCGATCATCTCCTGTAATTTTATGCTGCGCTCTACACTATTGCTGCCGGTTGGGTAAGTTTTATAGCGATAGCTGTAAGTGCCATGGTGTGCGCTGCTATTTATACAGGTTGCAACTTTAGGACTATTTTGTTTGCCGTTCAGAATTTCAGGACGAAAACCTGTGTAATAGCTTTTGAATTGAATAATACGGCAGCCTTGGGCACCCAGTGTATTGAGCATAGTTTCCAGTTGCACTGGGTCTACGAGCGGGGAAACATAGCCGCTGTCGTAAGTATATGTCGCGGTATCATTTTCCTTCTTAATAAAATAATCTTTGAAATTCAGGGCATTGGTTGGTCTGACGCTATGCAGGTATTGATAGCCTGATTTGCCTTTTTCATTTAACTGATTACGCCATGTAAAATATATGTCAGCGATAGAGGGTGCTGTACGGTCTGCAACAATATGATTGAAACGCGTATTTTCATTGGCAAGTTTCATGTAGCTATTAACATTACCATTGTCCAAAGTTTTAGAATCATAGCCAATTAACTTATAACCACTTTGTCCCATTGTATTGAGCTGAGTTAAGAAGTTTACTGTGTCGGTGGTATTAATAAAATTCTCAGACTTAAAGTCCGCAGCTGTGATTTTGGTTTTCGGTTTTAAATTGGTGAAGAATTCATTGGAATTTTTTGTATAGCAGCGGCTGTCCTTGAGTGGGTCAGTAATTAGTCCGCGTTGCATGATGATATAGCTTGGATTTGAAATCGTCGCGTTAATTACACAGAAAGAATTATTATTTAAAAAAGTTAAGACACGGTTGCTCGTCGCGCCACCTCTGACTGGTTGAAACTTAATCGAATGATATTCAAAGTTATTTAGTGTTACAGCCGGCTGTATTTCACTTATAACCATGTCATGAAGTAATTGATAGCGTTTGGAAATAAATTCACCGCTGCAAGTTTTACTTGAACTATTGTGTACCGCATATTTTAGTTCTTCGTTCACTGCACTGACTGAGTTTTCACTGGTTTTATGAATTGAAATTTGTGGTAAATCGCAATTATTGTTACCGAGGGCAGAATTCCCTTGAATCCATTCTCCTGTGAATTTATCCGCTACAGTTGTTGGTGTTGGTGTTGGTGTTGGTGTTGGTGTTGGTGTTGGTGTTGGTGTAGGTGTAGGTGTAGGTGTAGGTGTAGGTGTAGGTGTAGGTGTAGGTGTCGCGCCATCATCATTGGAGCTTGATCCACCACAGCCCACCAATGTCGTAAATACAGCAGCGATAATGCTGATTTTGTGATTATTATTCATGACTAGTGCTCAATAGAGTAAAGTTGTTATGTACGGCTGATGCGGTTGTATAAACATTTAAAATCAAGATTTATTGAACAAGGTGTGATTCAATCCAGCCATTGCCATGTTCTGTAGTGACTTCTATCAAACCTGTTTTAGTCATGTTTCCCGCAAAAATAATATCTGCATTTTTTGACAGTTTATTAATGACTTGGCTCGATTTATCGGCAGTTTTATAAAGCGGTAGATTATTAATTTTAGGTCTAAGTTGCTGTCCCATACTGAAACCATTTGCAGCATAATTTGAATTAGTCGTGGCCTGACTGCCTGTCCATTCTTTTGCGGTATTCGATACTTCTTTGGATGTTTCATTAAATTGATTCAGCGTATTTCTTAAATCACGCATGGTATCGGCAAAACCTGCATATACTGATATTGAAGCTAAAGACAGACTGCTAACGATGACTAAATGACGAATTTTCATGAACTTTCTCCTTTACTTTGTTATGTCATTCCGCGTGATAATATCTGACGGATTCATAACATTCGCGGTGTTTAAATAATTATAAAATGCGAAAATTTAGCATTTTTAAAATAGATCATTTATACTTCACTTGTAAAGAGGGTGGAGTGGTGAAAATGAATGTAGAAAGCCAGAGTGAACATCTAAAGCAAAGTAAAAATTGGTATCAGTCCTTACCGACGGAATGGCAAAATTGGTTGAATGAAAATATTGAAAATGGTTGCGATGTACAGAAAATAAGTCTAATTTTACAATCACATGGATTAAGCCCAAGGGCGGATCAATACTTATTTTCTGATGCAGACCAACTTTCAGAACAGCTGCAAAATGAACTTTTGGAATACAGTCTTGAGGGCTTAGAGACAGATGAAATTTTAGAAAAAATTAAGCAAAAAAATATTTCAAATCATTTGATCATTCAGTTTCTAAAGCGTGTAAACAATAACGTAATTTTTAAAAAACTGAAGCAAGTACAGCAACAGCAGAATAAACAGCGTTGGCTATTACAGGTGATGGGTCAATTGAATCAATTGAACGACCACATTCCATCCACAATCGATTGCATAGAAACACCTGATTTTGAAACATTTATAGAGCGGTATTATAGCCAGATGCGACCAGTCATTTTAAAAGGTGGGATACAACATTGGCCTGCACTGCATAAATGGAGTCCTGATTATTTTGCACAGCATTTTGAAAATGAGTTGGTTGAAGTCCAGATGCATCGTGAGCAGCATCAAGATTTTGAAAAAAAATCGGTACAATTGAAACGTATTATTTTGATGCAAGATTTTGTTGCACAAATTAAAGCCACTAAGCACAGCAATGACATTTATTTAACTGCGAATAACGCCGCTCAAAATAAGCAATTCATGCAAAAGATTAGTGAAGATTTAGGTGACTTCGCCAAAGCTTATTGTCAAAAAGAGATCAAAGATCGACATTTTTTATGGTTTGGTCCTGCAGGCACATTTACGCCACTGCATTATGACTTGACCAATAACATGTTGGCACAAATCTATGGACGTAAGAAAGTGACTTTGATTCCTGCATGGCAAATGCCGTATATGTATAACGATCAGTGGGTATTTAGTGAAGTTACAGATTTAAAAAAGGCTAATTTTTCTCAATATCCATCGTTGAAAAAGGTCAGACCTATTGAGTGTACATTGAATCCGGGAGAAACATTATTTATACCGATTGGGTGGTGGCATAGCGTTGAAAGTTTGGATATATCGATCAGCGTGTCGTTTACGCACTTTAATGTAAAGAATGATTTTTTTACTGAATACCCTCAAGATCTCATCAGATAAAAATTGTGTAGTAGAAAGAATAATGCGAAAATTTCACTTATGCAGTCTAATTTTCATGGCAATTTAATGAGCAAACTTCTCACCAATGAGGCAGATCAAAATTTACAGCAAGTATTGGTGCTGATGAATGAGTTGAGCCAATGGTTGATACGATCAGGTGTTGGATATACTGAGTTTACTGCTGCATTGAAGCCTATATTTTTTCAACAAGCTTTACGTGAGTTAGAGCGTATCGATCAAAAACCCACGATTTCTGCGATCAGTTTACTTTCAGGCCTACACCGTAAAGACGTGACAGCTTATAAAGAAGTGATTTCTGAAGGTAAGGATTTGACCGAAGCGACTGTTTCAGAGCCGATTAGTGTGCCATCACGTGTGATTGGTTTATGGTTAGCAGAAGGTTGGGGGGATTCTTTACCATTTAGCAGTGAGTCAGAAAATAGCTTTGAAATGCTGGTGAAAAGAATTTCAACAGAACGTCATCCGCGTTCAGTACTCAACGAGCTTATAAGGCTTGAAATTGCGACAGAAAAAGATGGGCAGGTATATTTACAACAGCGTCGTTTTATTCCAGATCCTTCACAATTAGAAGCACGCAAAATTTTAACTCGAAACGTTCAAGCGCATTTAGAAGCAGGTTTGCATAATTTATTGAATCCTGATGAAATGCCATACTTAGAACAAGCCATTTGTGCTGACGAATTAACAGAAGACTCGATTAATAAATTACATGAAATGAGTTTAGAGCTTTGGCAAAAATACTCACTACAACTTTTAAAACTTGCCGCGGAGCGTTGCGAAATGGATGAGGGAAATCCTGAAGCAAATCGTGTATTTCGCTTTGGAGTTTATCAACATGATACGAAAATTAAACTTTAAGACTTTAACCCTTTGTGGCTTGATCAGCGTTTTAGCGGGTTGTGACATAGAGTTTTTTCGAAGTGGTGGGGTTACAATTGAAGGTACAGGTGATCCAATCATTGATATCGGTCATGCAGGGGATGGCCGCGGAACAATTATCTTGGGGACACGATATTTAGAGTTTTCAGCTTCCGTGCAGGATTCTTGTTATGGCGTGGAACGTAAATTAGCCTTCCTCAATCCATTTGATCGTCAGTCGATTGACACAAAAACGTATGTAGAAATACCTGCTGCCCAAGCGGATCTTAATTCGCAAAATGTTCAATTGATCTTAAAAAATACCAATAGCGTACCAGTCACCATTCATTTGCAATGTGATATGCCATTAACCATGCAATTATTCGAGCAGGTTAGACCATATTTTCCAAAACAAGTATGTGATACACCTATAGATATCAAACTCTATCCACAACAACAGCATATATTTGAAGCAGCTGTAAATTTAGAGACTGTTGAAGATGGTATATGGTCACACGGTGATGGAGCATCGGTTGAATTAAAAGGCAATACACCAGACAAGTGTGAAGAAATTTCAATTCAATTTCAGCAATCTAGAAAAGCCATACAACCTTAATTGGTATATTTAGAATAACAAAAAAGGCGCTTTAAGCGCCTTTTTTGTTTAGAGATAAACTTGATTAGAATTTATCATCAAATTCGTTATGTTGCGGTGCAGGGTGTTTAAAACCTTTAGTTTTATAACCAAGGTATAAAATACCGAACATTGCCCACCACAAACCATATTTCAATGCAGTTTCTTCAATTTCTAACCACATCGCAAAGATACTGATAAAGCCAAGCATTGGAATAACCACGAAGCTAAAAATATCTTTGGCTGTTTTTGTGCGGCCATCACGAAGTGCATAACGTGAAATCACAGATAAGTTCACGAAAGTAAAGGCTGTCAATGCACCAAAACTAATCATCGAAATGACAATATCAAGATTCATAAAGCCCGCAGTTAATGCAACCGCACCTACGATCATGATGTTGTACGATGGTGTGAAGTTTTTCGGACTAATATGACCAAAAATCTTTTTGTTAATGACGCCATCACGACCCATTACATACATCAGACGTGATACGCCAGCATGTGCAGAAATACCTGATGCCATTACTGTCACAATCGCAAAAGTTAACACATAGGATTGGAACAGTGAGCCGCCGACGAGCAAGAGTATCTCTGGCTGTGTTTCAGCAATATTCTTGAAATAGTTACCCGGCTCAGCAGGGAAGAACAGCTGCATGAAGTAGGTACTAATAATGAAGATAATCCCTGCGATTAAAGCAGTTAAGAAAATCGCTTTCGGCAGTGTTTTCTCAGTATCTTTGGTTTCTTCTGCCAATGAACTTAATGAGTCAAAACCAGTGAACGAGAAGCACAGTAATGTTGCACCTGTAATCAGCGCACCCACAGACGTCAGCTCATTCCAAAATGGCTCAAGGCTCCATAATTGATAGCGTTCTGCCGCAGAAATCGGGCCATCAGCATTGAAGCCCATTTGAAGCTTGCTGTAGACCATCCACGTGAAAATACCAATTACTAATAACTGCACAAGTACAATCAGGCTGTTGAAGTTAGCAACAAAACGCGCGCCGCGTAAGTTAATTCCAGTCATGAATGCCGTTAGCACAATGACCCATACCCAGTGGTTTACTGTTGGAAATAGTGCTTCAAGGTAAATCACTGCAAGAATAATATTCACCATTGGAGATAATAGGTAGTCTAACCAAGAAGACCAACCCACCATGAAACCAACGTTCGGGTGAATAGATTTTTGGGCATAGGTATACGCAGAACCCGAAGAAGGGTAGCGACGGATCATATGACCATAACTAATCGAGGTAAACAGAATTGCAATAAGGGCAATAATGTAAGAAGTCGGCACGTGTCTATGACTTTCTTCAGATACTAAACCAAAAGTATCAAATAGAGTCATTGGTTGGATGTAAGCCAAACCAATAATAATAATGTGCCAGAGTCCAAGCGTTTTTTGCAGTTTAGCTGCCGATTGAGTCCCAGAGATATTTGTCAACGGCGTTATCCTCTTATCGTTGATCAAGGATCAGTCATGTTCTAAGGATCGTTTGAGACGAACGATCCCCCCTACGTTTTAAAACAAAAGTGCGCCAATCTACTCCAAATTGGTACATTTTGTCAGTAACTTTGAAATTATTTTTAGCAGAAATTATGCCAGTTTGATTAAAAAATAACTGATATTGCGTTCTGCAAGTGAAAAGCCCGATGTTTAAAAAAACATCAGGCTTAATTTTTCGCTATATTCGCTTATTTTTCAGCAATTACCAAGCTTTTTTTAGAATAGTTTTGAGGTCTTCTAAGCTGGATTCTTTAGGATTATAAATAATAGATCCATCATTAAGTGCTTTCTCTGCCACTTCATCTAATTGAGCTTCAGTCACTTTACCTGTTTCACTCAAAGTACGTGGTAATTTGGTCAAGCTATACAAGCGATCACGCATAGTTAAAATCGTTGAAATTGCTTTATCTGCACGAAGATGTGCTGGTGTTTGTGCATAAATATCAGGACCAGCCAGTGGTAATAGTAATTCAGCAATCTTATCGCCATTCACTTCTTTGTTGTATTCCAACACATACGGCAAGAATAAATTCATGCATAATCCATGGGGCAGGTGAGCAACAGCACCTAAAGCATGACCCAATGAGTGGACTAATCCAACCATCGAATTCGAAAATGCAATTCCTGCCATTGTAGACGCTTGTGCAAGTTCTAAGCGCCCATGTGCATCGCTAGTATTATCTAATACACCAAATAAGCTATTGCTAATTTTCTTGATTGCGGCAGTTGCATAGGCATCTGAAATCGGGTTCGCCGCCATGCACGTATAGGCTTCAATGGCATGCGTCATCGCATCCATCGCTGTCATAGCCGTAAGATGAGGTGGCAAAGTTTGCGTCATGCGTGGGTCAAGAATTGCTGCATGTGGCATCAAATAATTCGATGCAAAAGCCATTTTGACATTCTTTTCAGGGTCAGAAACCACAGCGACCATAGTCACTTCTGAACCTGTCCCTGAGGTTGTTGGAATCACAAAAAATGGTTTTAAAGGTTTTGGTAAGTTGTGCGCACCTGAGTATTTCAGTAAGTCATCACCACCTTCAGATACCAAGATGTTGGTTGCTTTAGAGGTATCAATCACTGAACCGCCACCGACGGCAATAATGGCATCACATTGGTTGTCGCGGTAAAGTTGAGCCGCTTTACGTACGGTTTCTAAACTTGAGTCTGGCGGAACATCATCAAAAATATAGCCAATCACCGTCTCGGTACTTTCAAATGCCGCTTCAATTGGTGCAAGTAATTGATTACTGCGAACACCTTTGTCGGTAATGATCATGGGGCGTTTAGCACCCAAAGTAGACAGTTCGAATGGGATGTGTTCTAAAGCAGCATGGCCAGCAATCACTTTTACAGGACAGAAAAATTCGTAATATGGTTTAGCCATGTGTTATGCGCTCCGTTTTAAATAAGACTGGGCTACTTTTAAATAAATATTTGCAGCACCGCTCAGTTTTTCTTTTAGGCTTAAATGTGTTGGATATTCTTTGACAGCCAATTCAGCCACCAATTTAGGTAAAATTAACGCTTCCATTTTGTTGAGACAACGCACCAGTCGGATGGCATAAGACAAATCACCATCGGCGATCATGCGGTCATTGGCAAAGGCTTGTGCGGTACTTTCTTGAAATGAGAAGACCAAAAAGGCATGATTCAAATGTTTAAACGTAATGGTTAAGTCAGGCTTTTGAGTGCCGGGTGTGAGGAGTTTGAGTTGATGGTCTTCCGTGACTTGCGCGACAAATGCAGCACCATTAGGAAAAACATTCATAGATAAAATAAAATTAACTGGAAATTTAGCAACTTCTTGTTTAATTTCTTCATCGACCTGGCTCGCCATGACCAGACCTCTGCCAATCACATCCATCATGAGTTTGACATAGGCCTGCTGGAGCGCGGGTTTAACGGATTTAGTTGCAATCACGTGTACATCCCTTATCTATAATTATTAATTTAGAGCTTTTACTCTAAATTATTTTATTTGAGAAAGCAAAGTCTTTTATAGTTGTTTGACTGTTACGTCTTTAAAGTAACCACTGTTTTTCAAAGTATCAATGATATCGACGCATAAGTTTTCAAATTTAGGGTAATCTTGCACCAAATCTTGTATACGAACCATTTCTAATCCAGCATAGCCACATGGATTAATGGTATGAAAACCAAATAGATCACAATCGATATTCAGTGCCAAACCGTGATAACTGCGGCCTTTACGAATTTTAAAACCGAGAGAACCAATTTTGCGTTCTGCAACATAAACACCGGGTGCATCAGGCTTGGCATAAGCGTCGATGCCGTACTTTTTCAGCAGTTCGATCATCAAGTTTTCTGCATAGGAAACCAGCGTACGCACGTTCCAACCTAAGCGATTTAAGTCAAACATGAAATAAGCGACCAACTGACCCGGTCCATGCCAAGTGACTTGTCCACCACGGTCTGTTTGTACCACAGGGATGTTACTTTGCACCAAAATATGTTCAGGTTTGCCAGCTTGCCCCTGAGTTAATACATCGGGATGTTGCAATATCCACAGCTCATCGGGTGAGTATTCATCTCGCTGTTCGGTGAGAGTTTTCATCTCTAAAAAGCGGTCTGCATAAGGGGTAAGGTGGTTATATTGACGAATGATTAATTCGGGTTTTTGAACAGTTTCAGTCACGTATTTCGTGTCCTTTTCTATCAAAGTCATGTATGGATTATAATGAATTAGACGTACAAAAGGGGGGTTAAATACTGAATTACTTGAGGGTATTACTATTATACTTAGACATAAAAAAACACGCCCTAGAGCGTGCTTTTTTATTTAAATCAACAGAATTACAGCGCGGTACGAATGTGTTTACAAGCTGCTAAATCCGCATAGACCGCATGTACTTGTTCTAACTCTTCGAAACGTAATTGAGCAGTAATTGAATGATATTTACCTGTACGAGATGGAGTCACAGTCATTTTACTGCCATCAAAATCAGGAAAATGTTTAACAAAAATTTCATTCACTGCAAGGCGAAGTTCTTCACCTGCATTACCAATCAATTTAATAGGGTAGTCCATAGGGAAGACCCAAAGATGCTCTTGCAATTCACGTGAAGGAGCGCGATTAGTCATATCAGTCATGGGACACCTCATTATTTAAAAATACCTGCAATGAGCAGGTATTTGGAATTATTTGCTACATGCTCATAATATGGGGCGGAAAACCCCATATTCAAGCCTGCATTGTCCTAGTTATAGGTTAATCATTCTCAAGGAATGAACGCAGATGTTCTGAGCGTGAAGGATGACGTAATTTACGCAATGCTTTCGCTTCAATCTGACGAATACGTTCACGTGTTACGTCAAACTGTTTACCCACTTCTTCCAAGGTATGGTCGGTTGGCATATCGATACCGAAACGCATTTTCAAGACTTTCGCTTCACGTTCAGTCAAGTTTTCAAGAACTTCACGTGTTGCTTCTTTTAAGCCTTCTGACGTTGCAGCGTCAATAGGAGAGGTGATATTACCGTCTTCAATGAAGTCACCAAGATGCGAATCTTCATCATCACCAATTGGTGTTTCCATTGAAATTGGTTCTTTCGCGATTTTAAGCACTTTACGAACTTTCACTTCGTCCATTTCTAGACGTTCACCTAATTCTTCTGGTGTCGGTTCACGACCCATTTCTTGAAGAAGTTGGCGAGATACACGGTTGATCTTGTTAATGGTTTCGATCATGTGTACTGGAATACGAATAGTACGTGCTTGGTCAGCAATCGAACGCGTAATCGCCTGACGAATCCACCAAGTTGCATAAGTAGAGAATTTATAACCACGACGATACTCGAATTTATCCACCGCTTTCATCAAGCCAATGTTACCTTCTTGGATCAAGTCGAGGAATTGCAAACCACGGTTGGTGTATTTTTTCGCAATCGAAATTACCAAACGTAAGTTAGCTTCAACCATTTCCTTTTTCGCACGGCGAGCTTTCGCTTCACCAATCGACATACGTTTAGAAATGTCTTTGATGCCTTTAACATCTAAACCAAGTTCTTTCTCGATGTCAGCGATTTTTTGTTGGAATGCCAGAACGTCAGGGCGGACTTTTTCAAGATAGCCTTTCATTTCTGCAGGTGCTTTAGCAATTTGTTCATCTAACCAAGCAAAGTTAGATTCTTGACCTGGGAAAGACGTACGGAATTGAGTACGGTCCATACGACCACGACGTACTGCATAACGCATAACTTCACGTTCAGAAGTACGGATTTGGTCATGGGTATTACGAATCAAATCAGAGATGATGTCGAATAAACGTGGTGTGAATTTGAACATCATAAACACAGTTGCAAGTGCTTCAAGTGCAGCAGCAGCTTCTTTACTGTTACGCCCATGTTTTTCAATTGCAGCTTTAGTGACTAACCATGCTTGTTCAAGCTCAGTGAAACGTGCTTTAGCAATTTCAGGATCTGGACCAGATTCGCCTTCAGAATCATCATCACCTTCAGACTCTTCTTCTTCATCGTCATCATCAAGTTTGACATCTTTAGTTGGCTTGTTGGTTGACGCTTCATCTTCATCGATCTCAGAATCATCTTCATCGATCACTTCTGGGATGGCTTCGTCAGATTCTGGATCTAAATAACCAGAAAGAATATCAGCTAAACGGCGTTCACCCGCTTCATAATCTTTATATTCTTGCAATACAACTTCGACTGCATTTGGCCAATAAGCAATAGAATGTAAAACGTCACGAATACCTTCTTCGATGCGTTTTGCAATGCTAATTTCGCCTTCACGTGTCAAAAGCTCAACTGTACCCATTTCGCGCATATACATACGCACAGGGTCAGTGGTACGACCGGGTTCATTTTCAACAGATGCAAGTACAGCAGCGGCTTCTTCTTCAGCAACTTCGTCAGTCGCTTCGCTGCCACCTTCAAACATTGTATCGTCAGTTTCTGGTGCACGATCATGTACCGGAATACCCACGTCATTCAACATCTGAATGATGTCTTCAATCTGTTCACTTTCAGTGATTGAGTCCGGGAGATGATCGTTAACCTCGGCGAAAGTTAGGTAACCTTGCTCTTTGCCTCGGCTAATCAGAGCCGCTACTTGAGAAGTAGGGGAAGTCATATCGCTCATCTTTGCTTACTCTTCGTTGAATCTGTGGCAGTAAAAAACCGTGCATTTTAGCACGATCGTCTCATTAAATCTTGTTAATAGCTGGCTTATCCCATTAGGACGATACAGCATCAAGCTGTCCAATGAGATATTAAAAATTTAAATTCAGTAATTTAGGTGGGGCTGAAATTGTTGTTTTCAAGTTCATCCCATGCATCGATTATTTTACGAGTCATCTTTGACTGTCATAAAAATGAAGGACGCAGGGTGGATTATATCATGCCACAGGTTTTGGTAAGAAAAAAAGACCTATTTTTAAAGTTTAGTTGTTAAAAAAACAAATAAAACTTGACAATATTTTATATCCCATATAAATAGCGGCTAGACCCCTTCAATTTTTTTCATTATGAGGTAGTTTTGGTGTCTTCTACAGATTTTGAACTAGATGATAACTACGGTGATGATGATGTGAATTTCGATGAGGCCAGTGCAAAAACTAGCGCGAAAGAATCGTTAGAAAAGCGCCGACTTATTGATGACCTTCTGGCTCAGCGCCGTCTTGAACGTGAGCTTAAAGATTTTGATTACGACATCGACGATGACGATGATTTTGATGACGAAGAAGACTAAATAGCGATTTAGCATAGCGCTTGAAAATGCTATGCTTACGCATTAAGTTTCTAACTCTGGATTTGAAATGAGTGCTTTAGATTTAGACCTTTTGAGTGACTATCTAGACGGCGATGACAACGAGCATGGTCTAGATTTTGCAGCGACTCATGGTTTTTTATGTGCAATTGCAGTAGGCCCAGCTTTTGATAAATGGCTAGACGAACTTTTTGATAACAATCAGAAAAAAGTACCTGCTGAAATTATTGCACAAGTAAAAGCATGGCTCGAATCGATTCGTCAGAATCTTGCCAATGAAGATGGTATTGAATTTCCATTTGAAATTGAAGAAGCCGATGTTGAATCAAGTCTTGGTGACTGGAGTGTTGGCTTCGTTGATGCCATGTTCCTAAACGAAGATGCATGGTTCACCGACGAGTTTGAAGAACAATTGGTAGATTTAACTTTGCCAATCATGGTGTTCAGCGGCATTGATGAAGAAGATCCACAAATGGAATCTTTCCGTCGTAATGGTCAGTTGATGGATGAACTTGCAGAAGAAATCCCAACCAATTTGAACGAATTATATTTGATGTATCACACACCAAATTAATTTCGACGAAATTTAAAAAAAGCACCTTGGGGTGCTTTTTTTAGCGCTATACCTTTTCAATTCAAAGTTAGTCTAAAGGCTTAACTACGTTTGGCTTTTAAGAAGCTCTTTGCCATCCATCCAAAAGATAAAGCCAACATGAGATAATGGATGAATAAGCTAAAGCTGATAGCAAGCAGCCAGACCCAAGCGGGTAATTCCGTTAGCGCCATTTGAATAAAGGCTTGGGTTTCAGGGAAGATCAAGAGACAAATGACAGTCGCGACGACACTAATCAGTACGGAAGCTAAAATACAGCTCCAAATCAAAGTTCGCTTTTCTAACTTATTTGGCACTCGCTGATGGTCTTTAACAAAGCTAGATGCTGCAGCAAGACCGCCCACGATGAGACAGGTAATAGATGAACCACCAGGTAAATCAAAGAAAGATTCGATGGCTGCGACAGCAACCATGGCGAGTGCATAAGCAATGCTAAATGTGATGATGTATTTTTTCATTATTTAATGTTCATGTTTTCATTATATAAAGTGCGAGTATAACTTACCTGAAGTGTCTTCACTGAATTTTAACTTTCATTGAAGTGGTGATGATTTAAATTTTAACGCAATACATTGAAAAAATTTATAATTTTTTAGCGCAATAGTCTGCATACCAACCGTAGGCAATATGAAATATCGTGCCATGAATGGCGACCATGCAGAGCATAACTACAGCAGTTAGCCCAATGCCTGCATTATCCACAGACTTCATAATGCTTTCGGCATTGGGATTCATCAGCACCAAGAACAGCACAAAAAAGCTACCAATGATGATTGCAACGGCACTGGAGCCCCAAACCAGTTGGATCTTTTCATGGTTGCTAGGCACACGTTGTTCTTTCTTTACAAAATGCCCAACGCTGATTAATGCACATGCCACCAATGTAGGAATTAATGTAATACCACCAAGATTTAATCCAAAAATTAATACGGTAATCAAAAGCACCAAGGCGATGCTATAAACAGCAGCAAAGTGTAGGAGATAGTGTTTCATTTAAGCCCCAAAAACAAAAAATTAACGAGGTCGACGTTGATGTCGACGGTACAAAATCCAAGCAATAATGATGACTGTGATCAGAATAATCACATGGCCAACTTTACTAAATATTTGCTGCATTAACTGCTGATTTTCACCTAAATAAAAACCCATACAAGCTAAAAAAGTGGTCCAAATAATCGTACCTAAACCACTATAAAACATAAACTTCCAAAATGGCATGCGGCTCATTCCAGCAGGAATACTAATGAGAGAACGCACAGCTGGAATCATTCGTCCGAAAAATACAATGCGGTGACCGTATTGCTCAAACCATGCTAGAGATTTTTTTACATCTGCCGATTTGATAAATAAATACTTTCCATAGCGATCGACGAAGTGAAAGATGGATTCATGCTTAAATTTATACCCAATCCAATATAGCAATGCAGCCGCCAGTAAAGAGCCGACACAACCTGAAATAATGACACCAATGAGGAGTAGTTGACCTTGGGAGGCAGAATAGCCAGCCGAGGGCATAATGATTTCAGAGGGGATTGGGGGGAAGACATTGTCAAGAAACATGAGTAGGGCAATACCGAGATAACCCAATTGTTCCATGATTGAAATGATCCATTCAGTTAAAGTCATGGTAGCTAAGGCAGAGAAAAGGTGTATTTATCCTATGTTGAAAAGCGCAGTGGGTAAAGTTCCGTTTTAAATATTCCTGAAACCACCTAAGCAAAAACAACAAATATTGAGTTCATCTTGTATTAAGTAGCATGTAGGCTTAATGAGAAGGAAAATGTATCAATGCGTGATGGCATTAAGATATGCTGAATGATATAAGGCTGAATAATTGAAAGGCTTGGATCATAGTTTTTATAGTATTGAGTGTACGCTGTTCAGTTTGGATTTTATTTAGATTTCGGAGCTTTAGCAGCTTTAAAAATCGTTTTATATACTGAACAGCGTAGGACTAGGTTGCAATAAGTGACGTTGTAAGGTGCGTAAATTAATCATCATGTTCCATATTTAACAGTGTGTGAATATAGACTTGGCGTAAGCTTAGAGATAAAGCAAATGGAATCACACAAAGTCCAAGAATATTGAGCATAGTAGGTTGTAAGTGCAATGTATAAGCAATAAATACGGCAAAAATTGCACCAATGCATGTAGCAATACTGACTATCAAAATATGCGACTGTTGGTTAAGGAGGTGTTTTAATTCTCCTACACTTTCTTTTACACGGGGAGCGGGTAAAGCAAGGCGCCTTGAGGTTGCAATTGGAGAGTTGATTAATTTTGGCATAATGCTTTCCTTTTCAATTATCTATAATGATTTTCTCGGATCAATTGATCAGAATAAGCATAAATGCGCGAACTGATTCTCGTAAATAACCAGATATAGTTATTTTGTCAAAAAAATTAAGTCACTGTTGAGAATGCGTAAAAAAAGCCCTAAAAATAGGGCTTTTATTTATATATCGTTACAACAAATTTTCCTTAGAGACGCTTACGTTTTGCTGCCACAATTTGTGATTGACGCATACGGAAGCCTGCTTTTTGCTGTTCAGTAGTTTTGTCGATACAGTATTTGCATGATACGCCGTGTTCGTAACTCGGAAGTTCAACTTCAGCAGGAGCCAGTGGCCAACCGCATGCGTGACATTTGATATTTTCGCCTTCTTCCATACCGTGAGTGACAGCAGTACGACCGTCAAATACGAAACATTCACCTTCCCACATGCTTTCTTCAACAGGGGTTTCTTCTAAATATTTTAAGATACCGCCTTTAAGGTGATAAACCTCATTAAAGCCTTCTTGAAGTAAAAGTGAGGTTGATTTTTCACAGCGAATACCGCCTGTACAGAACATGGCAATTTTCTTATCTTTATGCTGCTCAAGCTCTTTTTTCACGTATTCAGGGAATTCACGGAAAGTCTCAGTTTTCGGGTCAATCGCACCCTTAAATGTACCTGCTTTGTACTCATAGTCGTTACGTGTATCAATTAGGATTACGTCATCACGTGTAATTAGTTCATTCCATTCTTTAGGATCAAGGTAGTGACCGACTAAATCACGTGGTTTCACTTCCACACCTAAAGTCACGATTTCTTTTTTCAGTTTGATCTTCATTTTACGGAATGGTTTATCCGTACTATGCGATTCTTTGTATTCCATCGCATTAAAGCCTTCATTGAGAAGGAATTGATGGATGATATCTACAGATTTACGGTCACCGGCAACAGTACCGTTAATACCTTCACCTGCCACAATTAGAGTACCGCAAAGGTTGATGGTTTTTACCAAGTCTAAAAGACGTTGTTGAAGATCGGCAGGATCTTGAACTTCTTTGAATTGATAAAGTGCGGCAACAACCCAACCAGAGGTCGCTTGCTGTTCTACAGGTGCAAGCTGTTCTACAGTAGCGTTCATGGAGTACTCCAAATGAATAAACAGGATAAAAATTAAGGCGCACATTCTACCGTGATTTGGATGAATAAGCGAGTAAAGCGATGGCTTTTAACCACACATTTGATCATAGCTTCATTTCAGTAGTTTTAGCGTGTATAGTCATGCCGAGTTGTTTTTATCCCATAAATATTGATTGAATGGAGCCAGTTTTGAGTACTGATCGTCGAATTGCCTCGTTAACCCCATGTGCAGGGCGTTGTTCTACGGTATTTGGTGATTCAGTCTGTCGTGGTTGCCGCCGCTTTAACCATGAAGTCATAAAATGGAATACCTATACAGCAGAGCAACACACGGCCATTTGGTGTCGTTTAGATGCACAATTAGATCAAATTTTAATACCGATGTTGCCGCAAGCAGATATCATCCATGTCGAAGGCTTTGTCTTGTCTAAGCGAGTTCGCTTACGTCCAGATGCAAGCAAAGGCCGTAAACTGTATCACGCACTCAAGCTCTGCGAAAAAAACCGTCATTTCACAGATGAAAGTGGACTCGGGATACATTACAAACAGGTGCGACCGTTGTGGGATGAATTTGAGCGTCGTGTTTTAGCACTCGCCACAGCCAGCTATGATTTGGCATTTTTAAGAGCAGATGCCATTCGCTTGCATTTATTGCAAAACATGGATGAAGAGGACTAAGTCCTCTTTTTTTATTTATGAAATTTATCGTGATGTAAAAAAAATAAGTGAAAGAATCTCAGCGTGAATTATTCGGAGTACTTTTTATATTGTGTGGCAGTCATCGTAATGATTGCAACGCCTGGACCTGTCATGCTGTTGGTCGCAACTTCAGGTTTACAAGGCGGATATAAAAAGGCATTTCAAACCATTGTGGGGACAAATTGTGCGTCACTGATTTTGATTGTGCTTTCAGTGTGTATTTTAAAAGGCATTTTAAATGTTAATGCGCATTGGCTCGATGGCATCAAAATACTGGGTTGTTTATATATTGCTTATATTGGTTTTGATATTTTAAAAGAAGTAACTATACAGCCCACTGCACAATCTCTGCAGTTAAAAGCAGCACAAGGGGGTTTTAAGCAAGGACTAATTGTGGGGATTTCAAATCCTAAGGATATTATTTTCTTCGCGTCATTTTTTCCGCAGTTTGTAGGAATTACTCCTCATCTTAATCTGAGTTTAATTGTGTTGACCCTGAGTTGGATTGTTTTAGATTTCGCAACCTTGTCTTTGGTGTATTTGTCTTTTCATCGATTGTCGAAATCACGCTGGTATAAAAAATTGTTGGCACTGTGTGGGTTGATTTTAGTGGTAGTTGCCATCTACGGGATCTATAGCATATTCACGGTTTAATTCTTAACTTGAAATGTGCAGTAAAAAATAAAAAAGGCTGATTCAATCAGCCTTTTTTATGAACGTGTAGAGCTTTAATTAATTCGCACTAGAGATTGTGCTGTAAACGATATTGCACAATTTCTTCAATGGTGAGTACAGTCAAATGATGGGTTTGTGCATACGCTAAAACTTGTACGCCATTCGCCATTGTGCCGTCTGGGTTGGTTAATTCACACAAAACACCTGCGGGTTTTAAACCGGCCAGACGTGCCAAATCAATAGTCCCTTCAGTATGTCCACGACGGGTCAATACGCCGCCTTCACGCGCACGTAAAGGAAAAACATGACCCGGACGGTTTAAGTCACTAGCCACAGCACCATCTTTAATTGCGGCTTTGACTGTAGTTGTTCGGTCTTTTGCTGAAACGCCAGTAGTAACACCTTCCGCAGCTTCAATGGTGACAGTAAAGGCAGTTTTAAAATGGCTAGAGTTATTAGACACCATGGGTGGAAGTTCTAAATGATTGGCTTGAGCATCGGTTAAACACAGGCAGACAATCCCTGAACCGTCACGAATCATACGTGCCATGGTTTCTACAGTCAGTGTTTCTGCAGCAACAATCAGGTCGGCTTCATTTTCACGGTCAAAATCGTCCATGACTAAAACAGGCTTGCCATGACGAATGTCTTCTAAGGCTTGCAGCATGCGCTGTTCTGCAGGTGGAAGGGCAGAAAAGAAAATTTCGGGTTGAATTAAACTAGACATTGAAACGCTCGCGTAAATTTTAGATACGGTTGAACATTTCAGGACATGTGAAATAGTGGCGTTACGATATATATTGAAAATGATCAATGATATAGAGATGTGACGTCGTCTTCTTTCATCCGGACTATACCGTCGGCTCAGGTATTGCACCTGATCTGCGAATCGCGTTTAAACGATTGGCTCGTGGGCTTTTTGTAGGGCTTTCAACCCAGCAAATTTACCACCGGTGGGGAATTTCACCCCGCCCTGAAGCGATGTGTCTTGAGTATAGACCTGTTTGAGTGATGATGGGGGATTATTGCTTAAAATCATTTGCAAAATTTTAGATAAGTAAATTTATAAGATTGGATTTGTAAGCATTTATATAAAGTGTGTCAAAGCATGCTATCGTGCCGATAAATCAACCATGATTGCATAATGATAAAAAATGACCGCTCCTCAGCCTTCTCAGCAGCAGAATATAAAGCTGCATTGTTCACAGTTAGATCAAGAGTTTTCAACAGATCTGTTCCAAGATGTACAGGTCATTCGGTATCTGCAAGTGATCGGTGTTGCACTGATAGCAGCCAGTTTCGTGTATTTGATCGCGGCAAACTGGTTGATGTTGCCAAAATTTATTCAATTGGCAATTCCAAAGTTGCTGTTGCTACTGAGTGCTGTGACGAGTGTATATTTTGCCAGGCATGCTTGGATTCAGCAAAGTTTAGATACTTTAAGCGGTTTGTTGCTTGGATTGAGTTTGGCTGTGATTGGGCAGGTCTATCAAACAGGTGCAGACAGTTATCTGTTATTTTTAGTCTGGGCTTTGCTGCTTTTACCTTGGTTATATCGACCGAATATCGGAGTCTTTGCGTTACTGTGTTTGATCAGTCAATTGGCATTATTTTTATATTTTAAACAAAGCTATTTAATCGTTGATCATTCATGGTGGTATTTACTTTGCATGAATATATTGACCGCAATATGTGTGACCTTGTGTTTGAAATATTATGCTGCACTGCGCTTTGTATTTGTTGCATTTATTACACTAATGTCGATGTATTGCATGTTTTTATACTGCGGAAATGGGGTAGATCAGTATCAATGGCAATATTTAATTTTTGCCTTGTTGCTTCCAATTTATCTGATTATCTATTTTTATCGACAACAGCGTGCATTAGAAACCAGTTTACAAACTGCGGGTCTTGCCGCGAGTTTCAGTATTTTGATTTTCCAATGGGCAGAACATATTTTATCTGACTCGAGTGCAGGATTGTTGGTTTTTGCATTGCTGATATTTGCTTGGTTTGCGGTGATCAGTTGGGCACTGATGAAATTTCTGCCACAGACTAAATTTGCGGTTATTCCTTTAGCTATTGGGGCATGGTTGGCAGGCATTATTTTATCGAGCTTATTGCTGACCTATTGGAAGGCGTTTTCGATCGTCATGGGCTTAGTTTTTGTAGCTGTGGCTTGGTGGTTGATTCGACGAGCTAAAAGTATCTTTAGTCGCCAATTTGCTTACTGCTTATGGGTATGTGGCCAATCTGCGGTTTTCATTCATACAGAGAGCTTAACCAATAGCATTTCGTTTATTTTAGTGTTGCAAATTGGCGTTATATTGCTCTGTTTGTTTAGTCGAATGCATTGGTTTATTGTTTTTATTCAACTCATTGCAGGATACGGCCTTGCAGTGGCCACACTATTTGATGCCGATCTTTTTATGAGCAATGAACATGTCATCTTAGCTGTGATTGGATTGAATTATATTCTACTGATTTTCTTGCTCGGGAGTGCAACAGCTTGGTTGCACTCTATGTATCGAAAAAGCATTGTGTTGTGGATGTTATGCATCGTATTGGCGGGTGTGGTGTTGCAGACGTTGTCAAATAACATTCTACAGTTTGAACAGACCCAAAATGGTGTTCTTGACCTGTTTGTCGGTTACCTGCTGCCTGTGGTTTGGCTTGGCCTTTACATCGCAAATCAGAAAAAACAGGCGGGGAGCGAAAAATGGCCGTTACTGCTATTGGGCCTTGTGCTGATTGCGATGGGCTATTTTGGAATTTTCTTGTTATTGGTTTTATTGGCATGGGCGCAGGTCTATCAGCAATCTTTGGTTAAAGCCCTGAGCATCGTGTTGATCATTTTTAGCTTATGGATGCTGTATTACAATTTGGGTCTGAGTTTTTTATTGAAAAGTTTAACGATTTTGATTTCTGGCCTTTTGCTACTTGGCATTACCAAGATGTTATCTACGATACAGTATAAACAAGGGGGAGATGTGTGATGACCATACTCAATAAAAAAATGCTTCCTATTGGTTTGGCTGTACTCAGTATTCTTTTATTTGTACTGATGATTGCACGTCATGAATGGCATTTGGCAAACAGTCAGAGTATTTATGTAAAGTTGCAACCTGTTGATCCGCGCTCTTTGATTCAAGGGGATTATATGGCCTTGAATTATCAGCTCTATTTGGGTGGTCAGCCTTCTGAAGAGCAATCTGCCAATAGGCAGACAGCCAAAGTGAACGATGCTGAAAATTTACACCGTGACTATTTTGTCGATCAAAAAAGTATTGTGAGTTATGTGCAGCTTGATGCACAGCGTAGAGTGATTCGAACCAGTTTCAACCCAGAGTTGTTAGCGCAGTATCGAAGCTCATCTACAAAACTGGTGCTCAAAAATCCTGACAATAGATTTGAGGGTTTATATCCCGCTGCGAGAAGCTTTTTATTTGCTGAAGGCTTGGAGTCGTGCTATCGCGATGCGCAATATGCAGAGCTAAAGGTGCAAGAAAATGGTCAGCCTTTGTTGGTGGGTTTGGTCGGAGAGCATTTACAGCCCTTTGATTGTAAACAAAACCAAGCATGGTGGAAGGGCCCGAGAGCAGGGTAGATAAATTGAGCTGTTGAGTTGTATGTAGTGATTTGCGTCTAATACTGAATTTTTGCAGTCAATAATGCATAGTTCAGCCATAAAAAAGCCCGCAAATTTTGCGGGCTTTTTAGAATCTTTAAATGCTTGAATTAAGCAACTTGAACTGGAATACAGTTCGCTGTGTGGTTCACAGTGTTGTTTGGGTTCGCATAGACTAAACGTGGCTTATGTGCATTTGCTTCAGCTTCTGTGAAATCGCCAAAAGTTGCGATAATCATCAAGTCGCCAATATCTGCTTGGTGAGCAGCACCGCCATTTACAGAGATAATGCCAGAACCTTCTTCACCACGAATGGCATAAGTGGTAAAACGCTTACCATTAGTCACGTTCCACATATGAATTTCTTCATATTCACGGATACCGGCTAAATCTAGAAGAATACCGTCAATTGCACAAGAACCTTCATAATGTAATTCTGCTTGTGTAACGACGCAACGGTGGATTTTAGCTTTTAATAAACGAGATAGCATGGCTAGCGTCTCCTTGGTAGACCTAAGATCGTATCTTATGGTGGAACAATCTCTTGAATGCTGGGTCAGCAGTCAAATGCAAGCGCATTTTGCTCTGAAATCATTCAGATGGCAATAAGTATTGTTCAACAATTTGTGGAATTGTCAGTTCTATTTGTAAGCGTTGATCTGGTTCATGGCTTGCTGAATCTCACCACTTACCAACAATTTAGTACGTGATAAGGCATGTGCAATAGCATCATCCATTAAGCCTTGTTCACTACTTGGTGCTTTACCTAAGACATGGCCTGAGACACGTTCTTTAGAACCAGGATGACCAATACCAATACGTAAACGATGGAAATTTGGACCAATATGCGGGACGATATCGCGTAAACCATTATGACCACCATGACCACCGCCAGTTTTCAGGCGAATGACACCAGGGTTCATATCAAGTTCATCGTGTGCGATAAGCATTGCTTCAGGAGCAATTTGATAGAATTTAGCGAAGGGAACAACACTTTGACCAGAGAGGTTCATAAAGGTTGTAGGTAACAGCAGACGAACGTCTTGACCTTCGATATTACCACGACCACTGATGCCTTTATATTTAGGATCAGCTTTGAGTTGGATGCCATATTGTTCTGCAAGGCGTTCTACGAACCAGAAGCCTGCATTATGGCGGGTTTGGGCATACTCAGAACCTGGGTTACCCAAACCAACAATCAGTGAAAGTTTACTCACTCATTTACACCATTTAACACTTATGCGCGTTTGAAGTCAGCGTGCATAGGAGTGTTTTTAGCTGGGTGACGTTGTAAAGCTTGGATTTTAACGCTTTCAGTTTTACCGTCGATGTTGATTTCAACAACTTCTTCAAAGAATGCGTTGTTTTCTAAAGCTTTAACAAGTTCGCGAAGTTCCAAAGTAACTGCTACAGGTTCAGCTGCACCACCGTAGATGATTGCTGGTACTTTATTTTGAAGACGAAGGCGGCGGCTCGAACCTTTCCCTTGTACTGCTTCTTCACGTGCTACTGCATTTAATACGAAGTTTGCCATGATAGACATTCCTATTTAAGTTTAATTGACTAGACCTTCGACCAGTCTAGTGATAGAAAGCCCCACCAAAAGGCAGGGCTTTTAAATTTAGCGCTATATTATAGATAAGAATCAAACATTGCGCTAATAGATTCTTCGTTGTTAATACGACGAATTGTTTCAGCAACCATACTTGCAACTGAAACTTGGCGAATCTTACCAAGAGCTTGAGCTTCTTCTGAAAGCGGAATAGTGTCTGTTACAACCAATTCGTCAATCACAGAGTTTTTCAAGTTTTCTAAAGCTTTACCAGAAAGTACAGGGTGAGTTGCGTAAGCAACAACTTTGCGAGCACCAAAAGTTTTTAGTGCGTCAGCAGCTTTACACAATGTACCTGCTGTATCCACCATATCATCAACGATGACACAGTCACGGCCTTTAACGTCACCGATCAAGTGCATTACTTGAGATTCATTCGCTTTTTGACGGCGTTTGTCGATGATCGCAAGATCGATATCACCCATTTGCTTAGCTACAGCACGCGCACGTACTACACCACCAACGTCAGGAGAAACAACCATTAAGTTGTCGTGTGACTGTTGACGAAGATCTGCTAAAAGTGCAGGAGTACCGTAGATGTTGTCTACAGGAATATCGAAGAAACCTTGGATTTGGTCAGCATGAAGGTCGATCATGACAACGCGGTCAATACCAACAGTTGTGAGCATATCTGCAACAACTTTTGCTGTAATTGGCACACGGCTTGAACGTGGACGACGGTCTTGACGAGCATAACCAAAATAAGGAATGACAGCAGTGATACGACCAGCACTTGCTCGACGCAAAGCATCAGCCATAACTAAGATTTCCATAAGGTTATCGTTAGTTGGAGCACAAGTTGGTTGTACGATGAATACGTCTTTACCACGAACATTTTCAGTAATTTCGACAGCGATTTCACCGTCAGAAAATTGACCTACAGATGCAGCACCTAGAGGGATGTGAAGGTGGCTAACGACTTTTTGGGCGAATTGTGGATGTGCAGATCCACTAAAAACGACAAGATTGGGCATGAAGCACCCTTGGCGGTTGGCAAATTGGAGAATTAGATGGCAGGGGCGGCTGGATTCGAACCAACGGATGCCGAGATCAAAACCCGGTGCCTTACCACTTGGCGACGCCCCTAATGCGGCAGAACTTTAATATTTTTACAGTATTTTGTCAAGTTGAAACAACAAAGATACTGCAAATTATGCTCTGTCTTTTTTGAAGTAAATGGCAGGGGCGGCTGGATTCGAACCAACGGATGCCGAGATCAAAACCCGGTGCCTTACCACTTGGCGACGCCCCTAAATTGATGAAATAGCAAATAAAGTAAATGGCAGGGGCGGCTGGATTCGAACCAACGGATGCCGAGATCAAAACCCGGTGCCTTACCACTTGGCGACGCCCCTAATACTTTACAGCAATTACATCTACAGGTGAAAAATGATGGCAGGGGCGGCTGGATTCGAACCAACGGATGCCGAGATCAAAACCCGGTGCCTTACCACTTGGCGACGCCCCTATATCAAACTTCAAAATGACGTAATGGTGATTCTTGCAAACTGCGAACCAAGTAAGATTTACATGGTGCATTTTTCAATATGTCATCAATATTCATATTTTCAGTCACTTCAGTAAATACACAAGCACCTGTACCTGTAAGCTTTGCTGTACCGAACTGATCTAAGTACCGCATTGCTTCATCGACTTCGGAATATAAGCTTCGTGCCACAGGCTCAAAGTTATTTCCAAAATCAGATGGCGTTTCCTGATAGCCGCAAAATTTAGTGGGCTTTGAGTCTCTTGTCAACGTTTTTTGTGAAAAAAGCAGTTGAGTGCTGATAAAACAGTCAGGTTTTAACACAATGTACTGTTTTTGAGCTAAATCTATGAATGTTAAGTGTTCACCGATACCTTCTGCCCATGCATTTAGACCATGTACAAACACGGGAACATCTGCCCCAAGTTGTAAGCCTAGTTCTGCAAGTTGTTCGGTATTTAGACCGCATTTCCATAGTTGATTAAGCACGATTAGGGTGGTGGCTGCATTGGATGAACCACCGCCGAGCCCTGCACCCATCGGAATATTTTTTTCAATGTGGATTTTTTGTGCAGTCAGTGCTTTAGCAAACGGTTTGAGTATTTGAGCAGCACGATAAATTAAATTTTGCTCTAGATTAACGCTGTTTAAGCCCTCAATTTGAATAAAATTTTCATCAGCAGAATTTGCAAGTGGGTGAAATTCCATCCAATCTGATAAATCGATGAGCTGAAAAATCGTTTGTAATTCGTGATATCCATTCGGACGTCGGCCAGTAATGTGCAAAAACAAATTGAGTTTTGCAGGAGAAGGTACACGAATCACAGAAGTCATAGCTCAGCTTTTAGGCAAATTAACGATTTTGAATCACCATTGTAATACGGTTTTCCTGACCGGATTCAAGTGCTTGTTTTAAAATTAACTTGTTCGGTACCGTTGCAGTTTCATTATAACTCAGGTCAACCGTCCAACCATCTTCAATAATCTGTTGTGGACGCTGCGCAGTATCGCGTTGAATTTTTGCTTGTGTGGTTGCAGGGCGCGCCTGTACCCAGTCGATGAGGTGGGTAATGGGAGCTTGCCAACCGGTAGCACGTTCGAGTAATTCTTCTGGTGTTGCTGCTTCAATCAAACCGGTTTTTGCACTATTGAGTTGAACTTGACCGGGTTTACCGCTGATTTGAGTTTTTCCAACACCTAATATGCCACTCAGTTCGATATCATATTCATTGCGGTCTTGAACCCAAGTAAAAAAAGCACTTCCTGACTGTTGTGGCGTGCGCACACCAATCTTACCTTGTAAGTTGAATTGATTTGCAGCGACTTCTTCAGGGCTGGGTTGATCGGGTGTTTTAACATATTGCTGACAACCGGTAAAAAATAAAGCGCAGCAGGTCAGGGCAGATACCCCAAATTTTGAAGATATTTGCATAAAGTCTTTCTAACTCTTTTTCATGGGTTGGGGTAACAATAACGAATGTAGTTGCTCTAATTGCGGATCATTCGGATGTTTTTGTTGGAGTTGTTGTAACAACGCGTCAAATTTATTCATATCACCTTGCATGAAGACTGATCGTGCATAGCGAATGCCAATTTTTAAACTATTACTCAGTTCATACGCTTTGGCCAAAACAGATGCAGATGTACTAAAATCATTTTGCAAATAACAAATATAACCGAACGTATCTAAAATTGAGGCTTGCTCAGGAGCATATTCTAAGGCATGTTCGACGTATTTTCGGGCTTCATCTAAGCGTCTATTTTGTACCGCCAAGGTATAGGCATATGCATTTAAATAGGTCGGGCTATTGGGTTCAATTTCAAGTAATTGTTTTAGTAATTGGTCGAGTCTATCTTTATCTTGATGGGCGTCGAGCAGTAGAACTTCGGCATAAATGAGCTCAGGATCTTCGGGCAAGTTTCTTACCGCTTCATCAAGCAAACGGACTGCTGCTTTTTTATTGTTCATGCGTTTTAAAATATCTGCCTGAGCAAGATATAAGAAACTGGCATGTTGAGGATAATTAACCCGCTCTTGGGTTAAAAAGCGCAGTGCATCATGCAGCTTATTTTGCTGGCTAAAAATGCTGATCATATTGCGCCGTGAAACTGTATAAAGACTGCCATCAACAAGGCGATAATAGGCTTTTGCCGTTTCATAATGCTGTTTGCGTTCAGCATTTACTGCGAGATAGTAATACGCTTCATTTTGGTATTTGCTCGAATAACGTAACTCCACCAAATACTTTTCGGCTTTTTCATAAAGCTCTAAGTCAATACTGGTCAAACCTGCCATAAATAGCGGTTCTTCAGCAGATGGCCACTTTTTAAGAATATCTTCGAGTTTTTCTAGACCTAATTCTGACTGATTGATTTTAATTAAATATTTTGCTTCTGCTAAGCGAACTTCCATATTGTTGCGGTGTTTACGGCTGGATTTTTCGAACCATTTTAAGGTTTCTTCTTCATCACCTAACGACATAAGTAAATTGGCTTTCATTAAGATATAACCAGTCACTTTCGGGCGTTTTTTCAGTGCTAAATTAATGGTGTCTAAGGCATCAGCAAAGGCACCATTTTGAGCTTGTAAACCTGCGACTAAGACCAAAATAGAAGGGTTGGTTTTTTCCTTGCTAGCGGTCAGTGCTTGAATCAGATAAGCGCGATCTTCCTCTGATTCAGGGGAAATACCCGCCAAAATTTGTTCTAAATCTGCATTTGGGTCAATGGTTAAAATTTTATCAAGTGTTTCGGCGGCAAGCTCATATTCATGGGCTTTCAAAGCAATATGTGATAAATAAAATAATGCTGGTACATCTTCAGGTTCTTGCACAACCCAATGTGTAGCAATATCTAAGGCTGCTTGTAAATCATTTTGCTCAATAGCAACGTTTAAAGCACGCTGTTTGACCATGGTGGATTTGCTTTTGATTGCAAGCACGGTGTAATTATGAAGCGCGGTTGGGATGTCGTTATAAGCTAAGGCAAATTCTGCAATCATACTTTGTTTAATTGCATCATATCCTGAATTTGCATGGTAAACTTCTCCCACGGCCCGAATTGGGGCAGTAGAAGCCATGCTACCAACAAGTAAGAATGTGGTAGAATACTGCTTTATTGTCTGGCCGTTCAGTCGGCTATTTGTTAGACGCAATTTTTCTTGATCCAAGTAATGCTTTTTATGACGCCGATAATGCACAATAGCATAAATTTAGCGAAATGATGATCTGATATGTCTTTCTTTGCATTGGGTGTCAACCATCAAACCGCCTCTGTAGAACTGCGCGAACAGATTGCATTTAACCCTGAAAAGTTAACAGCGCTGCTTGAACAGCAAAGCCATGCACCTGAACTCAATGACATGGTGGTGGTATCTACATGTAATCGTACTGAAGTCTATGCGATGTCTGAAAATGCAGACATGGTATTGAATTGGCTTGCCCAATCAAATGGTATTGATGTAAAGCAATTGTCAAATCATGTGTATCGTTATGAAAATGCACAGGCGGTGACACACCTCATGCGTGTGGCTAGCGGCTTGGATTCGCTCATGCTTGGTGAGCCTCAAATCTTAGGTCAAGTTAAAACGGCTTTGTCCTTAGCCAAAGATGCCGAAACTGTCTCCCCAAATTTAAACCGTATTTTTGAATATGCCTTTTATGCGGCAAAACGTGTGCGTTCTGAAACAGCCGTTGGAAGTCATGCGGTGTCGATGGGCTATGCTGTTGCTCAGCTCGCTTTACAGGTCTTTAGTCAGCCTGAAAAATTGACGGTGATGATTGTTGCTGCTGGTGAAATGAATAGCTTGGTTGCAAAGCATTTGGCCGAAATGGGTGTGGGCAGAATTATTATCTGTAACCGTACACGTGCCCGTGCCGAAGCTTTATCGCAAGAGATTGCTCATCGTGTAGAAGTTGAAATTATTGATTTTGCAGATTTGGCAGACAATTTACATCGTGCAGATGTAATTTCAAGTTGTACCGGAAGCTTGCATCAAGTGATTTATTTTGCGGATGTCAAAGCAGCACTGAAAAAACGTCGTTATAAACAAATGCTATTGGTTGATTTGGCTGTACCACGAGATATTGAAGCCAAAGTTGAAAGTCTAGATGGCGTTTATTTATATGGTGTCGATGACCTGCAAACTGTCATTGAAGAAAATTTGGCTCAGCGTCGTCAGGCGGCAGTTGAAGCCGAAGTGATGGTCAATCAGCTTGCGACAGATTTAATCACACAGCAAAAAGTGAATTTGGCTGGTTCGACGATTCATGCATACCGTGAACATGGTGAGTCATTACGTCAAGAAGAACTGACTTTGGCGCTGAATCGTCTACAAAAGGGTGAAGATGCTGCGAAGATTATGCAAGAAATGTCGCATCGTTTAACCCAAAAGCTGCTGCATCCAACCTCTATTGTGCTGCGTAATGCGGCGATGGCGGAAGACCCTGCTTATTTTGAAATGTTAGAACAAGATTTAGTTAATGTGGCTGAAAATCGCCGTAAACCAAAGAAATAAATAAGCTGATTCATTGAATAGTATATTGTTCACAGCTTGAACTTGAAGTTAAAACTTAATCTTCAAGGAGTGTGAGCGATCTTTTTTTATCAATATCATAAATACGTTGTTTTAAATTACGCATTTCAGCAAGGCTAGAAAACTTATTCGACTTGATCTTGAGTTGTAAGAATTGATATTGCAATTTTGTCGATAAATCTGCTGCAAGTTTATCTGCCTGTTCAGGTGATGACGTATAGTCACTGATATTGGCATGCTCTAAAATATGTTGTAATTCATGATGATGAGCTGCACATGCACCGAGTACATAATAGGTCGATAACTCTGGGTCATCAGGCAATTCATCAAAAATCACATTGAAAATATTTAACACATGATAAAGCAAGAGATCTTGTGACACTAAGGCACGTAAAGGCTCAAAATGAATGTAAAGATAAGGATGATTGATTAAAATCGCAATCACATATTCTTCAGCATCAATTTTTGTACTAAAGCTCAATGATGCATCATTATTGACTTGAGGCTGCCACTTTCGGCTAAACCCTAATTTTTCACGGAAATATTGTTGTAGCAAATAACGATATGAACCACCTTTCGGCAACAGTTCAGTGAGCTGTCTGAGTTCACCCATCACCTGACTTTTACCTTCAGGTGAACTGACATCATGATTTTGCGTTAAATGTGCAAAAACAAATTCAGAAAGAAGCGGTGAGGTGTGCAGTAACCGTCGAAAATTTTCAATACCTTCACGACGGATCAGTGAATCTGGGTCATGGTCATTCGGCAATACAAAGAATTTAAGTTCACGTCCATCATTCAGTAATGGCAGTGCAATTTCGAGCGTACGTCGAGCTGCTTTTTGACCTGCGGCATCTCCATCAAATGCAATGGTAATACGGCTATTTTGCTTAAATAAAATGTTTAAATGTTCAGTATTACTGGCTGTCCCTAAAGTCGCTACAGCGCCATGAATGCCATATTGCTGTAGGGCAATCACATCCATATAACCTTCGACCATTAACCAATCTTGGGCTTTTTGTTTACGGCCTTCATATAAACCATAAAGTAACTGGTTTTTATGGAAAACTTCAGAGTCTGGGGAGTTGATGTACTTCGGTTTGATTTCATCATTTAGGGCGCGACCACCAAAACCGACCACACGACCTTTCGCATCTCGAATCGGGAAAATCACCCGCTCACGCAGTAGGTCAAAGTCACGACCACTATCACTGGTGCGAATCAAACCGAGAAGTTTGAGTCCTTCGATATCTTGTGGAAAGGCTTTTTCTAAATGTTGCCAATCTTCAGGGGCATAGCCTAAGCGCCAATAGGCGATGGTGTCTGCACTAAGACCCCGTTGTTTAAAATAAGCTTGCCCAATTGGACTGAGCGGAAGTTGTTGCTCATAAAACTGTGCGACATTTTCCAGCAAGTCATATAAGTTTCCGTCTTGCGGCACATCTTCAAATCCACTTGTAACTTGGTCAAAGTGAGCAAAGGGATCGTTCCCATAAAAGGCATCTTCGTTATTTTGAAACTCAGCAAATGGGTCGTGTTCGAAATTTACTGCAGCAGGATTTGTATCGGTTTCGCCTGTTTTGGGCGGCAGAGCTTTTGCTTCGATTGCAGGTTTTTGTACAGGTTTTGGTTTAGATTCGCGTTTATATTTGAGTTTATTGGAATCGTTATTGTCTTTCGGTAGCTCAATACCCGTTTGGCTTGATAAATCCTTCATCACTTCGATGAAGTTACGGCTACCAATATCCATTAAAAAACGGATGGCATTACCATTGGCCTGACAACCAAAGCAGTGAAAATATTGTTTATCACGATAGACATGGAAAGATGGCGATTTTTCCTGATGGAATGGGCAGCATCCTGAGTAGGTGCGTCCAGTCTTTTTCAATTTCACAAATTGACCAATCACATCGACAATATCGGTGCGATCTAAAATTTGATCAATTGTATGTTGAGGAATGGCCATGCTGTTTTATCTGTCTATCTATTGAATTTGGGCAGTTCGTGAAATATGTTGAAATCAGCAATGCTGTAAGTTCAGTGGGGATGCAGTACAGCATCGTCCATCGAACTATTGTATACCTTTTAATCTAACCGAATCTGTAGATCCTGAAAAGATAAAAGGGCAAGTATTCTAACTTGCCCTTTGTGAAAAATCGACCTTCGTTGCGACTATATTATTCAGCTGATTCTGACGACTCAGTTTTTTTCGCTATGAGGACGATCCAATAAGCCAAAGCTTAAACGATTGGTTAAACTGCGTTTTTCTTCATCAGTTTCAACCGCGTCTGTAGAGGTTTGCTCAGACATCGTCTGTGCTTCTTTACCGAAAATACCCAAAGTTGCACGGTTAAGGAAGCTGCCTTCACTACGTGCAGCACGCATATTGACCGTACCGTCTGACTTCACAAGTTTTGGATAGTTCAGTTTAAGTACTTCAATGTATTGCTGAGACGTGGTTTTATCACCAAGTTTGTCGTAACCATAGGCTACAGTCGCTAGAGCTTCTGGAACTTGCGGTGCTTGCGGATAATGTTCGATCACCCAAAGTGAACGTTCAACAGCAGCTAACCATGCTTTACGCTTCACATTAAAACGCGCCGCATTCATTTCGCTTTCAGCCAATTCTTGACTGATGAACTTCATACGTTGTGCGGCATCGACTGCATATTCGCTCGATGGATAGCGACGGATAAAGTCGACAAAGTTTTGATAAGCCACTTTGAGATAGCTCACATCACGATGCGATTGCTTTAAAGAAGTATAGCGAAGCAAACCATTGTAGTTTTGCTCCATGTTTGAAACACCACGCACGTAATACGCATAATCAACTTGCGGATGTTGTGGGTTCATACGAATAAAACGGTCTGCAAGTGCAATCGCACCTTCATAGTCTTTTTGCTGAAACTTTACATACAATAGTTCAAGTTGTGCTTGCTGCGCATAGTTACCTGTAGGGTAGTAGGTCTCTAGAGCTTCAAGGTGTTTTGCTGCATCTGTATATTGGTTACGTTCAAGCGCTTTTTGTGCTTTTTCGATATAAATCTGTTCGCTTGATTGTGGACCTGTGTCGACCACTTCTTTCTTTGGATTACTGCTACAGCCTACCATTGCCGATGCAATGCCTATTGTTAGAGCAAGCATTGTTATTTTATATTTTGGTAGCGACATAAAAATTCCTCTGTTAATACGGGCAATGAGCTACAATTGAACTATTAAACCACTTTTGTCTGAATGAGCAAATGAGTCAAGCACAATCTTCCAATTCTAATTTCCCTGAAACTGATTTCAATTTACTTGAAGATTCTGAGGATGCAGATAACCATACTTCAGACTCAACTGCAACACGTTTATCGTTGCAATTTCAATTGGATGAAAGCTATTTAGGACAACGTATTGATCAGGTTTCAGCACTGGTTTGGACTGATTTTTCTCGTGAAAAGCTAAAACAGTGGCTCAAAGAGGGCCATTTGTTGGTCAATGGTAACACTGTGAAACCAAAGTACAAATGCGAAGGCACAGAGTTACTGACTTTAGACGTCGAGTTAGAAGCACAAACCCGTAGCTTACCTGAAGATATTCCACTCAATATTGTCTATGAAGATGACGATATTATGGTGATTAATAAACCTGTCGGTATGGTTGTTCATCCGGGCGCTGGAAATAGCACAGGCACATTGGTGAATGCAATTTTGCATCACTACCCAAAATCTTCAGAGTTGACCCGTGCAGGTTTGGTGCATCGTATTGATAAAGACACTTCAGGTCTGTTGGTTGTGGCGAAAAACCTCGAATCCCAATTTTCTTTAAGTAAGCAATTGGCGAAGAAATCGGTTTACCGTATTTACGATTTGATCGTATATGGCAACATTATTGCTGGCGGTACAGTCGATGAACCAATTAAACGTCATCCTGTCGATCGCATTAAAATGGCAGTCTTGCCGGGCGGTAAAGATGCGGTGACTCACTACAATGTGAAAGAACGTTTCCAAAACTTTACCCGCGTTCAAGCACGTTTAGAAACGGGTCGTACCCATCAAATTCGTGTGCATTTTACTTATATCGGTCATGGTCTTGTAGGCGATCAAGTGTATGTACCACGTGTACGTATGCCTGCAGGCGCGTCGGTGTTATTAGATGACACTTTACGTGGCTTTAAACGTCAGGCTTTACATGCGGTTAAATTGGGTCTCGTTCATCCACGTACAGGTGAAGACATGATGTTTGAAGCACCATGGCCTGAAGACTTTAATCAATTGGTTGAAGTATTACGTAGCGAAAACAAAGCGTATTAAGTTTTAACCTGATTTACACGCCATAGATAGAAAAGGACGGCAACATGCAATTTGTTCAGGGACTTCCACAGGGTGTTTTTGTGGGACAATCTCGAGTTCATCATGATCAGACGCAACCCGCTGAACAACCTGAGCTGGCAGGATTTAATCTGGCATTGCATGTAGGTGATGATGCAGCACGTGTGCAAAAGCACCGAATGCAGTTGTTGAACGACTTTGCTGAATATGGCGTGAATAAAATCAGCTGGATGAACCAAACGCACAGTACGCTATGCCATCGCATTGATGAACAGATCAACTTTGTTGCACCCCAAGGCGATGGTATGGTCACGCAGTCTAAACATCATGCCCTGATGATGATGACCGCAGACTGCTTACCCGTGGTTTTGGGTAATGCTGATGGGACTGAAGTTGCCAATCTGCATGCAGGTTGGAAGGGCTTGGCCAACGGTATTGTGGAAAACACCATTGCAGCCATGCACACTCAGCCAACATGGGCGTGGTTGGGGGCAGCCATTTGCCAAGAGAGTTTTGAAATTGGCGCAGAAGTCAAAGCTGCCTTTTGTTCTAAATACCCAGAACTTGAAAGTGCATTTAAAGCTGGTGTAAGGGAAGGCAAATATTATGCTGATCTTTATGCGATAGCGCGTTATATTCTTGCATTACATGGGGTTAAAGCTGTAACCGGTGGCGACCAATGTACCTTTTTACAAGCTGATGAATATTTTTCTTATCGCCGAGAAGCGAAAACAGGACGTATGGCAACATTCGTCTTTATGCTTTGAAAATGCTAAACTTGACTGAATCTATCGACTTTTAAATGTTATGTCTTTGACTGCTAAATCTCTTGCTGTTGTTTACCACAGCCCCTATGGGCACACTGCCAAAGTGGCGAATTTCATTGTACAAGGTGCAGAAAAAGCCGGTGTAAAAGTCCATCTCATCAATGTAGAGCATGTGGATTGGGATGAATTGGACAGTGCAGATGCCATCGTTTTTGGATGCCCAACCTATATGGGCAGTATGAGTGCGGCAATGAAATTATTCATGGAGCAATCATCTAAACGTTGGTTAGCACGGACATGGCAAGGCAAGTTAGCCGCTGGTTTTACCAATGGTGGCGGCTTAAGTGGAGATAAATTAGCAGTATTGCAGCAAATCAATTTATTCGCCATGCAGCACGGCATGCTGTGGAGCGGTCTTCCATTGATGCCAACTGGACGAAGCACAACAGATTTAAATCGGATGTCGAGCTTTTTAGGTTTAATGACACAATCGGATAATGCGCCTGTTGAAGTCACGCCACCTGCGGGTGATTTAGAAACTGCTATTTGGTTTGGTGAATATCTGGGACTGTTGTTAAATAAAGTTAATTAATTTGTAAATAAATCGTTTGAACTATCATTTATAAATCTTTGAAAACCCTAGTGATGGAAATGTTACTGGGGTTTTTATTGGCCTAAAATTCGTGAAAATTGGCATTTTGTATAATTGAGTTGTGATGCGTGTCACAAATTGCCATTCATTTACGCCAACGCTATTGATTTAATCTTCTCATAAATTTCACTCGGGATGAGTGACGAATATTAAAAAGGATTAAATAATCGTGAAAAAAACAATAGTCGCAATGGCATTGACCTTATGTGTTTCTGACGTTGTTTTTGCAGCAGAAGGATTGGTGGGATTAGCAGATGAAGAATTGTCTGCCATCAATGGTGCTGCATTGATGAATATGTCCTATACCGATCCTATTTTGGTCAACCAACAAATGGTCGATGAAAATATTGGTTTCTACAAACTCAGTTTAGATGCCGTGATGGATCTGAACGTCAATGTCAAAAGTTTGCAACTCGGCTGTGGTGGGGTAAATGGGTCAAATGGCTGTGATATTGATATTCGTCATCTGGCGTTGAGTGGTAATGCTACTTCAACTGATGCCAACGGTAATCCCGTCTTTAATGGTGATCGAGCGTCAACAAGTGCCGAACTGAAAAATCCGTTTATTGAATTTGCAATTAAAAACCCAAAACAAGCCGCTTTACGCGAAGTTAAAGGCTTCCGTGTCAGTGCTGAATCAATTACAGGTTTATTGACCACTGGTATTCAAAACACGGGTGCGCCGACAGATGGGATTAAGTCACTGAGCGGTTATATGAAAATTGCACCGACTACAGGGACAGCAAAGACCCAAGCCGCGATCTTTGGGGATAGCAGCAGTGAGACTTTATCGGGGAACTTGGTGATTAATACGATTTGGAACAATGATCGTAGCTTTGTAAGTCAACCTGAAAATAGTAAGGGTTTAAAAATTCCTTCAATGAATGTGCCATTTACCGTCCCTGAAATTACCATCAACGGAAAACGACAAACTCAAGCCGTTGCCAAAAATATCAGTGCGACAGTGCCATCGATTCAACTCAACCGTGATAGTGGTAGTTTACAGGTCAAACTTGACCGTAATTTGTTATGGGTAGAAGGGGCGCAGTTCTTTATGGATTCTGGCTCATCAATTGATGGTTTGAAAATGAACATTACCTTTGAGCAAGCCTTAAATATGATTCATAACATTCCATTAAATGGCACAGCCGGTTATTTATCGCTTCAATCTCAAGATATTAGTTGGCCAGATGCCAATGCAGATGATATTGCACGTACAGGTTGGTGGATGTCATTTAAAGACCCGATCAATATTGGCAAATTAAATCCAACATCTGAAGTGGATATTTCAGGCGTCTTGCCTCAAGTTGCACAAAAAGTATCGCAAATTTTAACCAATGAACCGATTTATATTCCCTTAGGTTCTGCTGTCGGTGCAGCATTTGGTTTACCGATTTATAAAAATGTCGGTTCAATTAACCTCAGTAATGCAGGTGCGGCCAATTTAACTTTAAAAAATCAGGTCTTGGGAAATCAGGAAGTTCGGACCAACTGTTTTGGTGGGTTGAAATTCTGCTAAATCTGCAATTTAAAAATAAAAAAACCTCCAAGATGGAGGTTTTTTTATTGAACTTATTTATGAAAAATACGGGCTTTATCGCGCTGCCAATCACGGTCTTTTTCCGTTGCACGCTTGTCGTGAAGCTGTTTACCTTTTACTAGGGCAATTTCAAGTTTGGCATGAGGACCTTTCCAGTAACATGCCAAAGGCACACATGAATAGCCTTTTTGGTTAATTGCACCTTGTAGTTTTTCAATTTCACGGCGGTTCAGCAATAATTTACGAGTACGTGTTGCTTCAGGCACTACATGTGTCGAAGCACTCAGTAAAGGTTGCACTTGAGCGCCGAATAAAAATGCTTCACCATTTTTAAACGTAATATAGCTCTCTACGATAGTCATACGACCCGCACGCATTGATTTGACTTCCCAGCCTTGTAATGAAAGACCCGCTTCAAATTTTTCTTCAATGAAATAATCGTGACGCGCACGCTTATTTAGGGCAATCGTACTGCTACTATTTTTTTTAACTACTGCTTTCGTCATAATCAAAAACTTCCAAACTTAGCACTATTGTACCCGAACTTTGAATAAGATGAAGTTTTTAAATTTACAAGCTGACTTCACCTATAAATCAAGATTTTGTTAAAATACCCATCTACAAAATAACAGAGTACAACTGGATGTCTAAAACTCGTGTAATTTATCCGGGCACATTCGATCCAATTACTAATGGTCATATCGACTTAGTGACACGTGCATCACGCATGTTTGACGAAGTTGTCGTGGCAATTGCAATTGGACATCACAAAAACCCTGTGTTTAGTCTGGAAGAACGTGTTGCACTAGCGCAAGAGTCTTTAAGTCATTTGTCAAATGTTGAGTTTGTAGGTTTTGATGGGCTGTTGGTCAATTTCTTTAACGAGCAAAAAGCAACAGCCGTATTACGTGGTTTACGTGCAGTTTCAGATTTTGAATATGAATTTCAATTGGCAAATATGAATCGCCGTTTGGACAGTAAATTTGAAGCCGTGTTCTTAACCCCATCAGAGCAATATTCGTTTATTTCATCTACGCTCGTGCGTGAAATTGCACGTTTAAATGGTGATGTCACTCAGTTTGTACCACAAGCTGTTGTGGAAGCCTTTAAGCGTAAACAACAGCAAGGTTGGTAGAGTGTCTTTATATATCACTGATGAATGCATCAACTGCGATGTTTGTGAACCTGTATGCCCCAATGAGGCGATTTTCATGGGGGAGCTCATTTATGAGATTAACCCTGATTTGTGTACGGAATGCGTTGGGCATCACGATAAACCGCAGTGTCAGTTGTTCTGTCCGGTGGATTGTATTCCATTGGATCCGGCTCATCCTGAAACTCAGGAACAGCTTCAACAGAAGTACGAAAAACTAATTGCTCAAAAAACATCAAGCAATTAGTTGTCAGATTTGTTAGAATGCGCCCCGAAGTGAACCAGACGATCGCTGCTGTGTATAGGTCTCCGTGACTAAAGCAGGGGAGGAAAGTCCGGGCTTCATAGGGCAAGGTGCCAGGTAACGCCTGGGCGGTGTGAGCCGACGGAAAGTGCAGCAGAGAGCAGACCGCCTTCATTATGGTATCGAGCAATCGAAATCGGAGGTAAGGGTGAAAGGGTGCGGTAAGAGCGCACCGCATGACTGGTAACAGTTCATGGCATGGTAAACCCCACCGGAAGCAAGACCAAATAGGGATCCTTTAGGCATGGCCCATGCTGGATCCGGGTAGGTCGCTTGAGCGTATGAGTGATTGTACGCCTAGAGGAATGATCGTCCTCGACAGAACCCGGCTTATCGGTTCACTTCAACAAATTTTGATCAAATACGCGCATTATGGGCTTGACGATATTTAAATATCCCTCCATAATGCGCGCACAGTTTAAGGCTATGTAGCTCAGTTGGTTAGAGCACCGCACTCATAATGCGGGGGTCACAAGTTCAAGTCTCGTCATAGCCACCATATTCAAAAAAAGACCACTCCAATTGAGTGGTCTTTTTTTTGTCTCTACATTTTAAAGTCTAAAGTTTTTTTCTTAAATATTATCGATAGACAAAACGACGCATACCCGCACGTATAGCAAATGCGCCATGCATATATACGCCGCCGAGCCAATACGGCACATTGTAAATATCTTCATGGCGATATTTGACTAATGTAAACTCAGCCAATAGCCCTTCAAAGAACATGCCACCAAAAGCAAGCATGATGGCCAATATCAGTAGCCATGTACGCTCATAGCTAAATAACCAGCGAATAAAAAAGCTAATGTAAAAAATCCAACAAAGTGCTTCGGGATGAAAATTGCCAAATCCGCTGAGTATATAGACTATGGCAAATACAATTAAGCTCTCGACGAGGGGCGCAGTGCCGTCATGATGGCAACTGAGCTGGGTCATCACATAGTGTTTAAATAGTTGTGTAAGTTGAATATAGCTATATGCCATGAAAGCAAAGGCAATAAAAAAGCCAGGGAATACCCACCAAGCCTGATGGAAAAATAATGGGTGGGGATAACTAAGCGTTTGGGTATAGACATGAATCGCATCGCAAAAAGTTGCGACGACTGCTGCCAGCAGGGCAAGTATAAATATGCCTGAGAATTGAGTGGTTCTCGTCATCATTCATCCTGAAAAGTGGTTTTTTTTATTTTGTGAGTTCTTTATAGTCTTTATTTGGGGAAAAGGCTATGACAAGTTACGAGATGCTCATGGGTTAAATGTTAATTTATAGCGCTACTGCTATACTCGATACATAGTTAACTTGATGAATATAAATAGAAATGATGAATAACCAATTAAACTTGTCTAAAGATAGTTTTGAGAATATTGAAACTGCATGGGAGGGTGATCTTTGGCATCGCCGCCGTTTAGGTGAACAACTCACCAATTATGTTGACCGCTTAAATTGTGGAGCTGTTCTTGCTTTGGATGCGCGTTGGGGTGAAGGTAAAACATGGTTTGTTCGCCATTGGGCAAAGCATTTGACGGATACTGAACATAATGTTGTTTATTTGGATGCGTTTGCAAATGATTATTTGGAAGATCCTTTTTTAACGATTGCCGCTGAAATAAGTCAAACTTTTAAAGAATCAAAAGAAATTGATGATAATGAAATTAAAGATTTTAATGCTAAGACTGCTTCAGTTTTAATATCGTTGGCAGCTGTTATACCAATGATTGCAGCTAAAGCTGGGATGCATTTGATTGGCTTGGGTGGAGCTGGAGAAGCATTTAAAGAGGTATATGAAGAAGGAAAAGAGTTGTATGACACAGCAAGTGAGGAAATAGCTGCAAAAGTTAAGGAGAAAATCGAAAAGAAAATTGAGAATCATCAGGTTGAGAAACAAACAATTCATGACTTTAAGAAAGAACTTGCTGTATTAGCTGGAAAATTAGATAAACCTTTAGTTTTTATTATTGATGAATTGGATCGATGTCGTCCTGATTTTGCAATTCGTCTAATTGAAAGAATTAAGCACTTTTTTGATATTCCAAAAATTTTTTTTGTTTTGGTAATGAATAAGCCTCAACTATTACAATCAGTCAAATCATACTATGGCTATGATTCAGAGATGAATGGAGATTATCTTGAGAAGTTTTTGGATTTCACAATTAAATTTCCAAATTTAGATAATTCTGTATCACATAAAAAAATAATAAAAGATCAACTATTTAGAGTTGGTGAAATTTCAACGAAGGAAGGTGATTCCGAGTTGTATTTTTGGATTATGAATTTTCAAATTACTAAACAATATAATTCTAGGGAGTTGATAAAAAAAATTAACCAATACGCACTTTTAAGGACTGATAATCCAAAGTTAAATTTAATTTTATGTGGATTTATTTTTGATGATTTATTTGAATTGACCTATCCATATCTTACAAAGCAAATTCATAATTTATATAATTGTTTTGAAGGTACGGATAATATGTATATGACAAAAAGCTATTTTATTAATCAAAAGATTGTGGAACACACAAATATCAAAAATTCTTTAATCTGTGAAATATATGATGCAATTGAATCTTTAGAAAATAATTATAAAACTCAAGGTCAACAAGGACAAAAAGAGAGTGCTATGAGTCGGATTTTAAATCAATATTGTGTTGGTACAAAAATAAATATAAAGAATTTCAAAGATATTTGGAAACAATACATTAAAACAGGGTTATTTGAAGTACAGGAATAATTTTTCAATATCATCCGTCTGCAACTGTTCCCGCATCTTTAAAAACTGCTTTTCATCTAAGTCATAGAGCTTAAGGGAAAGCAGTTTTTTGATATCTTCCAGAGGGAAACGATATTTAATAATTTGAGCAGGCACGCCGCCGACAACTGCATAAGGTGGCACATCTTTAGTCACCACCGCGCCTGTAGCCACCACAGCACCTTCACCAAGAGTCACACCTTGCATAATCATCGCACGTGAGCCGATCCAGCAGCCATCACCAATGATTGTGTCACCCGCAGGGACAAAACTCCGTGTATCAAACGGAAAGGCTGAAATCCAATCCGTGCGGTGGAGTTGGTTACCGCCCATCATAATCACGCATTCTGCGCCAAAGCAGACAAAATTACCGATATGTAGCTGGTCTATCGGCTTCTCTGGGGTCGCAGGTTTGTCGTGCAAATAACGCACCACACAGCGCTCAAAACCCTGATCCCAATATGCAGAATAATATGAATAATTACCTTTGATGTGAATATTAGGGTTCTTCACTGTTTTAGAAATGAACTCAAACTCACACCAATGATTGACAGGTGAATTAATCAATTTTTCAGACATAAGGTTTAATAGCAATAATGATTCGCGTGACTATTCTAGCTGACTCACTATAAATGTCGACCACAGATAAATGCTTAAGCTCGTTTTAAATGCAGCAAATGCGTGGCTTGAGTATGCCGTATTCGATCTTTACGATTTGCAAAATAACGCTGTGTAATGTCATGTGCAGATAAATCTTCTAAGACTACATAACCCAGATTTGTCACGGCACGGTGTAACTCATTACTGTGAAATGTCCCAATAATGGCTTCACTTAAAAAATAGGTAAATTTGGAAACAGCAAATGATCCTACACGCTCTATACCAGTTAAATCTTGATAGGGAATGGAATAGTCTAAAACCAATTCGCTACCTGAGGCTGCAAATTCAGCAATGGTTTGCAAGGTGCTAAAAGTTGTTTCTGGTTTTAAATAATGCGTCGTACCAAGCCAAGAAAAGAAAGCAGTTTGCTTTGTATCATAAGAACTCCGTTTTAAGGCATGCGCTAAATTTTCTTTTTCAAAATCAATAGAAACAAACTCAACATGGTCTGGAATATGTCCGAGTTTCTGTAAACTTCGTATTTTTAATGTTTGAGTATCTGGGTGATCAACCTCAAAAATTTTAATATCTGAGTATTTCTGCGCTAATCGGAGGACAAAAGAATCTAAACCTGCACCAATCAGCACATATTGTTTAATTCCTTGTTGTACTGCCTTTTCTAATTGATCTTCGGCATAGCGTGAACGTGCCACCACCTGTGCAGTGAGTAATCCAAATGTTTGGTTGGGTATTTTGCTATTTAACGCTTTTATAAACGTACGATTTGAAAGCAGTTGACGCCAAATTGGACTGGTGAAATGAAAGGCGTAAGGGTCGGAAAAAACAGGTTGGTTCGCATATAAATAATGATTTGCGCGAATAGCAGCGGCAGCTTGTGCCGTTCGGCTTGCATGTCCAAATTTCATCGTGTGTTATGACTCTTTTTGTTTTAGATAACACTTTAATGAAATAAGCCATTTGAACAATGACGTATTCAGTCGACTATTGTTGCTGAACGTACATTTTGGTCACTCGATAGCATGCATTACCTAAGCGAAAAACATAGAACAATAAAAAACCCCTCAAAAGAGGGGCTTAAAATTGCTTATCTTAATGAATTAAAGATATTCAACTTTAGAAATTTCATACTCAACTTCACCTTGTGGGGTGTTGATTTTTACATCGTCGCCTTCGTTTTTACCCAAAAGACCACGCGCAATTGGAGAGTTCACAGAGATTTTGTTGATTTTAAAATCTGCTTCGTCATCACCAACGATTTTATAAGTCTTTTGTTCTTCAGTATCTAAGTTTTCAATGGTCACTGTCACACCGAAAACCACACGGCCATTTTGCTCAAGTGATTTAACATCAATCACTTGGCAAGCACCCAATTTACCTTCGATATCTTGGATACGGCCTTCACAGAAACCTTGTTGCTCGCGAGCAGCGTGGTATTCAGCGTTTTCTTTCAAATCCCCATGTTCACGCGCTTCAGCAATTGCTGCAGTAATACGTGGACGATCAACACTTTTAAGTTGCTGTAATTCTTTCTCTAGGGCAATTTTGCCTTCGGGAGTCATAGGATAACGTTGCATTGTTGTCCCTCATGTTTGTAAAAAGAAAAAATCAGTAAAATTTTTACTGACCTAGAAATGAAAAAAAGCCCGCCACCGAGAGGTGGCGGGACTTCTCGGTAACTTAATTAACCTTTAGTAAGGTCTTGTAAGCGGTATACATCCATTGGCAATTTGATTGCTAAAGCTTGGCATACTGCATCAGCACCGTTAAGGGTAGTTGTGTAATACACTTTACCTTGTAATGCAGAGCGACGGATCGAGAATGAATCTTCTTGAGCCTGTTTGCCTTCAGTTGTATTGATAATGAGGTGAACTTCGCCATTTTTCAAGCGGTCTACGATATTAGGACGGCCTTCAGTCACTTTGTTCACACGTTCACATTCAATACCAGCATCTTTAATCACATCATAAGTACCGCCAGTAGCGATGACTTTGAAGCCAAGATCTGTTAGCTGTTTCGCAATACCAACAGCACGAGGCTTGTCAGAATGACGAACAGATAAGAATGCATGTTTAACTTCGCCTTCTGTTGGTAGGCCAGGTAAACGGTCATTAGAGCCTAACACAGCTTTATAGAACGCTTCACCAAATGTTTTGCCTACACCCATCACTTCGCCTGTAGATTTCATCTCAGGGCCAAGAATTGGGTCAACACCAGGGAATTTGTTGAATGGGAACACTGCTTCTTTTACAGAGAAGTGTTCAGGAATAATCTCTGTAGTGAATCCTTGAGATTCTAAAGATTGACCAGCCATACAACGCGCAGCAACTTTCGCTAAAGATTCACCAATGCACTTAGATACGAATGGAACAGTACGTGATGCACGTGGGTTCACTTCTAGAATGTATACGTCAGTGCCTTTAACAGCAAACTGTACGTTCATTAAACCAATTACGCCAAGCTCTTTCGCCATAGCGATGGTTTGACGGCGCATTTCGTCCTGAACTTCTTTAGATAAAGAGTAAGGAGGAATAGAACATGCTGAGTCACCTGAGTGAATACCAGCTTGTTCGATGTGCTGCATGATACCGCCGATCACAACGTCTTTACCGTCAGATACGCAGTCCACGTCAACTTCAATCGCATCATCTAGGAAGTGGTCAAGAAGTACAGGCGCTTCGTTAGATGCTTGAACCGCATCACGTAAGTAACGTTTCAATTCTTCGTCGTTGTACACGATTTCCATCGCACGGCCACCAAGTACATAAGATGGACGTACCACAAGTGGGTAGCCAACTTTTGCTGCTTCAGCCATACCTTCTTCAGCAGATTTTACGATGCTGTTGTTTGGTTGACGAAGTTGTAGACGTTGAATCATTTGTTGGAAACGTTCACGGTCTTCTGCACGGTCAATCGCGTCAGGTGATGTACCAATAATTGGCGCACCAGCTTCTTCTAAAGCACGAGCCAATTTAAGCGGAGTTTGACCGCCGTACTGAACGATAATGCCTTTAGGCTTCTCGATACGTACGATTTCAAGTACATCTTCCAAAGTAATTGGTTCGAAGTACAAACGATCTGATGTGTCGTAATCTGTAGAAACCGTTTCAGGGTTACAGTTCACCATGATGGTTTCATAGCCGTCATCACGCATTGCAAGGGCAGCGTGTACACAGCAGTAATCGAACTCGATACCTTGACCAATACGGTTAGGACCACCACCGATGACCATGATCTTGTCGCGAGTAGACGGATTCGCTTCACATTCTTCATCGTAAGTTGAGTACATGTAAGCTGTATCAGATTCGAATTCAGCCGCACATGTATCTACACGTTTGTAAACTGGAGTTACGCCCAAGTTCCAGCGGTGTTTACGGAATTGTTTTTGTGAAATGCCCATCAAGTCCGCAATACGAAGGTCAGATAAACCTTTGCGTTTGAACGAACGGATGTTGTCAGCGTTTAAGTCACCAAAACCTAAAGATTTGATTTTTTCTTCAGTTTTGATGATGTCTTCGATTTGGATCAAGAACCAACGGTCAATATTCGTCGCAGCGAACACTTCATCTAACGTGAAACCATGACGGAATGCATCGCCAACGTACCAAATACGCTCAGGACCAGGCACTTTAAGTTCTTGAAGGATTTTCTCTTTCGCACCTTCAGTACCCACTTCGATTTTTTCATCAAAGCCAGCAGCACCCACTTCAAGACCACGAAGCGCTTTTTGTACTGACTCTTGGAAGTTACGGCCAATTGCCATGACTTCACCCACAGATTTCATCTGTGTAGTTAAAGTTGCATCAGCTTGTGGGAATTTCTCGAAGTTGAAACGAGGAATCTTAGTCACAACATAGTCAATCGCAGGTTCGAATGATGCAGGAGTTGTACCGCCAGTGATGTCATTTTTCAATTCATCAAGGGTATAACCGACTGCCAATTTCGCTGCAATTTTTGCAATTGGGAAACCGGTTGCTTTAGATGCCAAAGCAGATGAACGAGAAACACGAGGGTTCATCTCGATCACAACCATACGGCCATCTTTCGGGTTAATACCGAACTGAACGTTCGAACCACCCGTTTCTACACCAATTTCACGAAGTACTGCTAAAGAGGCATTACGTAAAAGTTGGAATTCTTTGTCTGTTAATGTTTGTGCAGGGGCAACAGTGATTGAGTCACCTGTGTGCACGCCCATTGGGTCAAAGTTTTCAATGGTACATACAATGATACAGTTGTCGTTTTTGTCACGAACAACTTCCATTTCGTACTCTTTCCAACCAATCAATGATTCATCAATTAAAAGTTGGTGAGTAGGAGAAAGGTCGAAACCGCGTTCACAGATCTCGATAAATTCTTCTTTGTTGTATGCGATACCACCGCCTGAACCACCCATCGTAAATGATGGACGGATAATCACAGGGAAACCGAAGCGTGCTTGAATTTCTAACGCTTCTTCCATTGATTCAGCGATGTCAGCTTTTGGACATTCAAGACCAATTTTACGCATTGCTTGGTCGAAGAGTTTACGGTCTTCGGCTTTTTCAATTGCTTCTTTAGTCGCACCGATCAATTCAACATTGTATTTTTCTAAAATGCCGTGCTCATCAAGGGCAAGGGCACAGTTCAATGCAGTTTGACCACCCATTGTTGGAAGAACTGCATCTGGGCGTTCTTTCTCAATGATCGCTGCAACAGTTTGCCACGTAATCGGTTCGATATACGTTGCATCTGCCATTGCAGGGTCAGTCATAATCGTTGCAGGGTTAGAGTTAACAAGAATAACTCGGTAACCTTCTTCACGAAGGGCTTTACATGCTTGCGCACCTGAGTAGTCAAACTCACATGCTTGACCGATCACAATCGGACCAGCACCAATAATTAAGATGCTTTTAATGTCTGTACGTTTAGCCATGATGCTTCCTTAATTACTTCTTAGATGCTTCGATAAGTTCGATGAAATGATCGAACAGTGGTGCGCAGTCATGTGGACCAGGGCTTGCTTCTGGGTGACCTTGGAAACTGAACGCAGGTTTGTCTGTACGATGAATCCCTTGAAGGGTTTGGTCGAACAGCGATTTGTGCGTAGCTTTCAAGTTTGCAGGAAGAGTTTCTGCATCCACTGCGAAGCCGTGGTTTTGAGAAGTAATCATCACTGTACCATTTTCTAAGTTTTGTACAGGATGGTTAGCACCGTGGTGACCGTGAGGCATTTTCACAGTTTTTGCACCTGATGCAAGTGCAAGAATTTGGTGACCTAAGCAAATACCGAATACAGGTACATTACGTGCGTCTTCTACAATTGTTTTTACAGCTTCAATTGCATAATCACATGCTGCTGGATCGCCGGGGCCGTTCGATAAGAACACGCCATCTGGATTCAGCGCAAGTACATCAGCAGCAGGAGTTTGCGCAGGCACGACAGTCAATTTACAACCGCGGTCTGCGAGCATACGTAAGATGTTGGTTTTGACACCGTAGTCGTATGCTACAACATGGAATTTAAGTTCTGGTTGAGCGAAACCTTTACCAAGCGCCCAAGAGCCTTCAGTCCACTCGAAACCGGTCGGATCACAGCATTCTTTTGCAAGGTCTAAACCATTAAGACCACCAAAAGCACGTGCTTTAGCTAACGCTTCTTCTTCAGTCGCGTTTTCACCAGCAAGGATACAACCGTTTTGCGCACCTTTTGATCGCAGAATACGCGTTAATTTACGAGTATCAATATCTGCGATAGCAACAACATTGTGTTGTTTAAGGTAATCACTTAGTGATTGCTCAGCACGGAAGTTGCTATGCAATAAAGGTAGGTCACGAATGATCAATCCGTTGGCCCATACTTTATGAATTCGACCTGACTCAGCGTCTTCATCATTACAACCTGTGTTACCGATATGTGGGTAAGTTAGGGTCACAAGTTGTTGTGCATAACTTGGGTCAGTCAAAATTTCTTGATAGCCAGTCATGGCAGTGTTGAAAACGACTTCACCAGTCGTACTACCCGATGCGCCAATTGAAGTACCTTTAAAAATAGTACCATCGGCAAGGGCTAAAATTGCTGGGGTGCTCAAACCAAAGCTCCTGAAATTTAGGCTGTAAAAAAGCGAGAAGACGAAAAAAAAGGAAGGCTGCTTAAAAACCTACCCTCCTTACATCTGCTCGCTTGAACTTAACACGGCATTATACGCAGAAAGCCACTGAAAGTCCATTGTAAATATTAGGAATAAAGCAGATAAAGCGCTTGCATTTTAGAATAAAGTTTGGTTTTGCAAAATCGTAGAAAAATGTAAGCAATTAATTATTGTCAGACAAATCATAAATTAAAATTTATCAATAAGCGCTATTGTGGTTCGGTCAGCAAAAACTATAGGTACAAAGTCATGGCAACTCAACAAAAACAAACAGCGGCTAAATCCTCCCTGAAAGAAGTCGTTATCGAAGGTGCTGAAAAGCTTGAACAAGTTGCAAAAGAAGCGAGTGTCCAAGCCACAGAAGCGGTCACTGAAAGCAAAGAAAAGATCGGAGCAGAGGCAAAGCAGTTGAATGCCAGTGTGCAAGATCAATTGCGTCAGTTGAAGCAAGATGTGTTGAATAAACTTGATCAGCTAAAAGTTCAATTTGGTTCATCGCAAAAAGATTTTAGTGAACTCAAAGAATTTGTGAAAACTGAGTTTAATACGGTTATTGATGATCTTTCAAAACTTGGAAAAGAGCTGAAAGAAGATGTGACCCAAATTTCAGGAAAACACAAAGATCATCTAACAGAAACATTTAAGCGTTCTAAGGAACATACTTTGGAAGCGTGGAAAAAAATTTCACCAGTAAAAGCTGAAGTTACGGATCAAACCACAGATCTTAAAAGTTAATTGTGAATGACATGAATTTTAAAGCGCTTAAGCTAAGTCTAGTCATTCCAGGGAGCTGGATTGGGTGAGAGCGAATTAAACTTAAAGTTAACGCTATATATGCATAAGGGAGCCATTAATGGCTCCCTTATTGTGAATAGTACATTTAAGTACAAAGCACTTATTTAAAAATAAGCAGGCAATAAAAAAGCAAAAGATCGTACTTTTGCTTTTTATCGAAGATCAAAACATTAAAAAGTTTAGAACTGATGTAGCCAATCACGTTTGTTGTGAAAGTCAGCATTTGGACTACTATGCTGCATGGCATAGTACTGTTTACCTTGAGGGGTTTTCAGTACAGCAGTTAGACCAATATAGAGATCTTCCCATTTAAGTTTGTACTTCAGCATAAATTCTGTCAGATCAAGACTGACATTTAAGCCATAGTGCGTCCGTTTCAACTGATTCAGTTCGATATCGTAAGCAGCTTGTGGCGGCATATCTTCTGGATAGCGATATTCTTCAAACTGGTAAACCTGCCAAGCTTGTGAAGGGGAGAGGTTGATTTCACGATAAAAGTCTTCGTTGCGTACACCAATAAAAACTTCTAAGCAGGTATGTTCCCACAAAAAATCGATTCGTGGGTGAGATGATACCAATTCTGGCCATTGAATCAGTTGGTTTGGGTCTCGAATCCAATAACCCACATTTAAAGTATATGGGCTTTGTTGTTCGATAGCACCAACGACTGATACAGCCTGAAAGCGACGATCAAAAGCGCTGAGTTCGAAACTTGCCATAAATGCTTAGTTAGACAGGTGTGCGTAGCGAACAAGGTTAGACAGTTTTGCATTTTGTTTTGCCGCTTTGCGGTAAATCAAAGCAATCTTACCAATCGTTTGAACAACTTCAGAACCTGAAACAGTCGCAATTTCAGTAATCATTGCAGCACGAGCTTCACGGTCTTCTGCCACAACTTTCACTTTAATTAACTCATGGTCGTTTAACGCACGGTTTAATTCTTCAACAACGCTTTCTGATAAGCCTTTGTCCGCAACCATTACAACTGGGTTTAGGGTGTGACCAATTTGACGTAAGCGTTTACGTTCTTGAATAGATAAAGCCGCCATAAATATAACCTAATTTTAAAAACGACCTAGTATAGCAAAATCAAAGTTGAAGCGCTGTATTTAATCGGCATTTTCTCGATGAAGATTATTGAAAAAAACATGATTTAAGATGCTTTTTAGATACACATGTCTACTGCAAAAGTGCTGAATTTCACGTACAATCAAGACTGAGAAGTTTTTTTTATTTAGAGAGTTATGGCTACCCGCATTACTAACCAGAAATTATCCAAAAGTAGTCGTGACTGGATGCGTGAGCATCTTGATGACCCCTTTGTGAAAAAAGCACAAAAGGAAGGATATCGTGCGCGTGCCGCTTATAAATTGCTTGAAATTCAAGAAAAATACAAATTGATCAAGCCAGGCATGACCGTTGTCGACTTAGGTGCTGCACCAGGTAGTTGGTCGCAAATTGCCGGTAAACTTGTTGGCGACAAAGGTTTGGTAATTGCTTCTGATATTTTACCCATGGATGCTTTACCCGATGTGACCTTCTTGCAAGGTGACTTTCGTGAACAAGAAGTGTTCGATGAATTGTTAAAAATTTTAGATGGACGTACTGTAGACGTTGTAATTTCAGATATGGCCCCCAATACATCAGGTAATAAGGCTGTAGATCAACCGCGTCAGATCTATCTTTGTGAATTAGCAATCGACTTTGCTCAAAAGGTTCTTGGACCAAATGGACAATTTGTTGTTAAAGTGTTCCAAGGTGTTGGATTTGATGAATACCGTAAGCAAGTTGTAGACACATTTGATGTGCTGAAAACAGCAAAACCGGCGGCTTCACGTGCTCGATCTAAAGAAGTGTTTTTAATCGGGCAGGGACGTAAGAAAGCTTTCAAGTAAAGTTTACTTGCCAACTCGTTAAAAATTGTGCATTTTGTACGTTTTTAAATTATTGCGAAGCTACTCTGCAGCGTAAGTATTAGAGTCACCCATGTAAATGGGATTGAACGAATTAGATAGAAATGGGAATAAAGCTTTGAGCGATCTTTTTAAGAATGCCGTGTTGTGGCTGGTTATCCTAGGCGTGCTGGTTTTAATCTTCAGCAACGTCAGTGACCGCAATCAACCGACCGCGATGAACTATTCTGAGTTCGTGGCAGCCGTAAATGCGGGTCAGATTAAACAAGTCACCATTGATGGCGAAAGAATTCGTGGCGAAAAATCAAACGGTTCTGAGTTTGAAAGTATCCGTCCTGCGGTTCAAGATCCTGAACTTATGCCGAACCTAATCAAGAACAATGTTGTTGTTGAAGGTACAGCGCCACAGCGTCAAAGTATTTTGATGCAACTTCTGATTGCAAGTTTCCCTGTTCTTTTAATCATTCTGTTATTCATGTTCTTTATGCGCAACATGGGTGGTGGAGCTGGTGGTAAGAATGGCCCAATGAGTTTTGGTAAGTCAAAAGCAAAAATGCTTTCTGAAGACCAAATCAAAGTGACATTTACTGATGTTGCGGGCTGTGATGAAGCTAAACAAGAAGTTGTTGAAATCGTTGACTTCCTAAAAGATCCATCTAAGTTCAAACGACTTGGTGCAAGCATTCCGAAAGGTGTGCTTATGGTTGGTCCTCCGGGTACAGGTAAAACTTTACTTGCTAAAGCGATTGCGGGTGAAGCGAAAGTACCGTTCTTTAGTATTTCGGGTTCTGACTTTGTTGAAATGTTCGTGGGTGTGGGTGCGTCTCGTGTCCGTGACATGTTTGAACAAGCAAAGCGTCATGCACCATGTATCATTTTCATCGATGAGATCGATGCCGTTGGTCGTCACCGTGGTTCAGGTACAGGTGGTGGTAATGATGAGCGTGAGCAAACATTAAACCAAATGTTGGTTGAAATGGATGGTTTTGAAGGCAACGAAGGTATTATCGTCATTGCTGCAACAAACCGTGCTGACGTATTGGATAAAGCTTTACTTCGTCCAGGTCGTTTTGACCGTCAAGTGATGGTGTCTCTACCTGATATTAAAGGTCGTGAGCAAATCCTGAATGTACATTTGAAAAAATTACCTTCTGTGACTGGTGTAGATGTCAAAGTCTTAGCACGTGGTACACCGGGCTTCTCGGGTGCACAGTTGGCTAACCTTGTAAACGAAGCGGCACTGTTTGCTGCACGTCGTAACAAGAATACGGTCGATATGCATGACTTTGAAGATGCAAAAGATAAGCTTTACATGGGTCCTGAACGTAAATCGATGGTGATTCGCGAAGAAGAACGTCGTGCGACGGCTTATCATGAAGCAGGTCATGCAATTGTTGCTGAAATATTGCCGGGTACAGACCCTGTGCATAAAGTGACAATTATGCCGCGTGGTTGGGCACTGGGTGTGACTTGGCAGTTGCCTGAACATGACCAAACCAGCCATTACAAAGACAAAATGTTGAATGAACTTTCAATTTTGTTTGGTGGTCGTATTGCAGAAGAAGTCTTCATTAACCAAATGTCGACTGGTGCTTCAAATGACTTTGAACGTGCAACGAAAATGGCACGAGCAATGGTTACTAAATACGGTATGTCCGATAAAATGGGCGTCATGGTTTACGAAGATGATTCACAGCAGTCATTCATGGGTGGTTTAGGAAGTCGTGTGATTTCTGAAGCAACGCAGCTTGAAGTTGACCGTGAAGTTCGCCGCATTTTAGATGAACAATATAAAGTTGCACGCGATATTCTTGAAAATAACAAAGATATCGCACATGCCATGGTGAAAGCATTGCTTGAATGGGAAACCATTGATCGTGATCAAATCCGTGACATTATGGAAGGTCGTGAACCTCAACCACCAAAAGTGTACATCGCTGAAAATCCAGTGATTGATGTTACACCAACGGATGGTCCAGATGTTCCACCACCATTACCGTCATTGCCAAAAGCATAAAATTTTAAAACCACCTTCGGGTGGTTTTTTTATATGAAAATAAATGCATGTGAGCGCAATGCTGAGCAAACTTAGCGTTAAAATAAGCGCAGCAAAATCTGGGATGTGTACTATGAAGTTGGTGTCTTTGCCTAATAAAATTTTAAACTGTGGTAATTTGCAATTAGATTTGTCAGAGCCACATGTGATGGGGATTTTAAATGTCACACCGGACTCTTTTAGTGATGGTGGCAAACATAATGGTAAAGACCAAGCTATAGCACATGCCTTACAAATGATAGTGGATGGCGCGACAGTGATTGATGTCGGTGGTGAGTCAACACGTCCGGGTGCATCTGTTGTTGAGGTTGAAGAAGAAATTCGACGGGTCGTACCCGTCGTTGAAGCATTATCCAAACACAATGTGGTGATTTCTATCGATACCTCGCAACCTGAGGTGATTGAGGCAGCGGTTCAAGCAGGTGCGCATATCTGGAATGATGTACGTGCATTAACTCGGCCGAATGCCTTAGAAACCGCTGCAAAACTGGATATTCCAGTGATCATTATGCATATGCGTGGAGAACCCACCACGATGAATAATCTAGATCAGTATCAAGATGTCGTTGCTGACGTCATCGATGAATTAAAGCAACGTGTGCAAGATGCATTGGACGCAGGCGTCCGTGCAGAAAATATTATGATTGATCCGGGTTTTGGTTTTGCTAAAAATGCGCAGCAAAACTTAAAGCTTTTACAGCAATTCTATCAATTGAATAACATGGGCTATCCGATCCTGTCTGCATTATCACGTAAGCGTTTTATCGGTGAAGCACTTGGCGGTGCAGATGCACAAAATCGCGCTGTAGGCTCGGTTGCAGCGCATTTACTCAGCATTCAACAAGGTGCATGTATGGTTCGCGCACATGATGTCAAAGCGACGGTAAATGCGATTCGTGTTTGGCAAGCCATGCAGAATGCAGTGTGATTTGAAAATACTGAATCCCAATAAATTTGGTGAATTGTAGTATTTGTGTTATATAAGCGCCCTGAATGTTTTGTGATAGAGTTTCGTATGTTTGCAGATTTACTGCTACCCATGTTTGATGATGAATATTACCCAGATGTGTTGGTTGCAGAGGTGAAGTTATTGGTTGTTCAATTTGCGAAGAAAATCGCAAAAGCAGATTTAAGTTCAACTGATATCTACCATTTTGCCAATGAAACGGTTGCACAGCTCAATAAGATGAAACCTCAATTTGAAGAGTTAGATTCGTCTTTGGATGATACGGCTGCAGATTATATTGCAGAAGCCATGATGATGGTGCTGCAAGACGAAGGCCATATGGATATTGAAATGGAAGAGTTAGTTGCTAACCGAGAATGGTAATTGAACTTTAAAAAAAGCCCTGTAGTGACAGGGCTTTTTTGTGTCTAGGGATTTAAAAAATTATTTAGCTTTGTCTATAAAATCTTTAAACGATGATTTGATCGATGCTGATAGTTTCTGTTCTTCTTGCATGGCTTGTAAGTGTAGGGCGTAGAAATACGTTTGATGCTCTTTTTGTTTTAAGGATTGTTGATAAGACCAAAATGCCAGTTGGCGAAGCTTTTGTAGTTTTACTCGTTCAATGGCACTGCTATCACGTTTATAAAACAATTCAGTAAATACACATAAAAAAAGACTGAAAAAAAGTCCACAGAGACTGATGAGGTTTAATACATCTGTTTGTAGATATTTAAAGTTAGTAGCGAGGATAAGTGTGAATCCCCCAAGGAGATACAGCTGTATTTGCAGACGTTGAACTGCAAACTTACTGCTAAAACGTGCTTGATAATGTGCATACCAAACATAGCAATAGATCAAAGGAAGAATAATCAATACACCAAGATTGAACGCCATTTTGGGGGCGTGAATTGAAAGTGCCGTTGAAAGTATATGCCCAAGTGCGGCGCTGCCAAGTGAGATAAAAAGTATCAGGCAAAAGCTAAAGATTAAAACGGGTGCAGTGGGCGTTAGATTGATAATTTTGAAATGCGCAAACAGCAGCCGTTGATAAAAGGCATCGGGATGCTTGAGTTGTAGTGTAGGGAGATCAAAATCTGAAGATATTGGCATTGAATAATAATAGATTTATAAATTTTAGGCATAAAAAAACCAGCAAATTGCTGGATCTTTTATTGCACCAATCTTAAAAGTATAAGAATGGTGCCCGAGGCCAGACTCGAACTGGCACGCTTTGTGGGCGGGGGATTTTAAATCCCCTGTGTCTACCGATTTCACCACTCGGGCATGTGCGCAATAATAGAGGACGAAATGGACCTTGGCAAGTGTATTTGATGGTGTTTGTTTTAAAATCAATCAATTCATGCATATAAGTTGAAAATATTCAAAAATATTGATGTATTGAATGACATTTTGAGCAGTGAATTAAAGTTTTTTTCACTACACCAAAGTCAACTTATTTCATTAACTCATCAAGATAATGTTCAACATTTTGGTGCTTTAGCTTTTTACATAGCTGATTTTCCTGATGTAGCATTTGTATGTGCAAATTTTGGAACTGTGTAAAGCGCTCAGATAACTGTTTATGATTTGCTTGATTTGGATTGCTGAGTGTTAAACGTAATTTTGCTTTAAGCATTTGTTTATACGACCAATAAGCAATACGACGTGTCTCTTGCAGAAAATAGTATTCTTGGGTGTTACTTCCACCTTTGAATAGATTTTCTTTATAAAAACGCACAAAGCCGAAACTCATGGCGAAAAAGAACAATACAGATTGAACGAAGGTGCTTTGTAAAAAGGCGATATTGAGTAATTGTAATAAAATCACGATCGCAAGTCTGAATGGCGTATTCTTCAAACTTTGATACAGGGACATTGAACTGTGTTTGATTTGCTTGATGACTAAGGGCACAACCAGCATGAAAAACAGCATAATACTCAGTACAGCAATACCATGAGCTCGAAACTCACTCATATCAGGAAAATACAGTTGCACTGCATGACCAATACTCATGCTCAAAGAAATAAAAATTATCGCCGCCAAAACCCAAGGAATGAGTTCTTTGAGTTCGTCTAAAATGCCTTGAGTTTTCAGTTGGCTATAAAATAAATAATTATGTTTAAAGGCTGCTGGATATTGCTGTTTCAGTTGTTGAAGGTAAAGCGCAGCCTGTTTCTTTTGAGTCATATTGTGACGTTAATATTAAAGCGTGAAAATAATATAGTTGATTTCGATATTTTTAACAGAACTTTTTTCTAAATCATGTTGTATATCTGAACATTATAAGAGAAATCGCAATTTCTATAGTGAAGGTCGCAGTTTTCATCCTTCTTTTATGCGAAAATACATACTTATTGAATATTAAGTTTTTATAGGCAGTTTATGACTGATCATTCTCCTGAAACATTAAGCGATATCGAAATTCTAGACATTCTTCAGTCGATGAAATCAGATGTTTTAAATACTGAAGCAAATGAAGTGATTCGTAGTGGGGGGAAAGCTGGTCGTCAAGAGGCTCATAAACAAGCTTTGGTGAAATTAAATCAAGCATTTGAAGATAAATTTGTTGAAGCTGTGACTCTGGCTTTAGGCTTAAATGAAGGCCAAAGTAAAAAAATTCGCTATAAGAAAGACCGTATCCGTATTTTGAAAGTTCGTGGAATTGATTATTTAGCGATTGATGGTGCTGAAACTGCACAAGTATTGTCACAAGTTGCACAAGCAATTGTACGTGAAGACGCAACGGTGACTCATGACCTGCATAATATTTTCCCATTTTGGAAAGAAGGCTGGCCAATGGTGCAATTCGACAATGTTTATAAAATTTTAGAAGATGATATTCGCATTCATTATGAAGCAGTTCTAGAAGCATTAATTTCAAAGCATTAATTACTACAAATGAACCTGTGAGTGTAAAGCACTGGCTAGTTCTATTGTTAAGCATAAAAAAGCACCTGATGGTGCTTTTTTATCTTTAAAATTTTAAGTTAAGCTCGAATAAAACGGAAACATTCCAAAGATTAGACCCGCTGCTAACATGACAAAACACGTGATCACAGCCCAGATAATGGTAAATTTCTGATGTTGTCCAAACTCGATACCCGCAAGTCCACAGAGTAAATAGGTCGAAGGGACAAGTGGAGAGAGTAGGTGTACAGGTTGCCCTACGATGGAGGCACGTGCCATTTCTACAGGTGCAATTCCATAATGAGCTGCTGCATCTGAAAGAATTGGCAAAACCCCAAAATAGAAAGCATCATTCGACATAAAGAAAGTCATCGGCATACTGATGACAGCGGTAATCGGTGCTAAATAGGGACCCATACTTTGAGGGATAATCGCCACAAGCTCTTTTGACATGGCTTCTACCATACCTGTTCCGGCTAAAATTCCCGTAAAAATACCTGCAGCAAAAATAATACCGACCACGTTTAAAGCACTACCTGCATGGTGTGCGATTAACTTTTTTTGCAAGTCGACATTTTTGTAGTTGACGACTAGCGCAATACATAAAGCCACCATGAATAAAATAGGCATAGGTAAAATACTAAAAACCAGACAAATCATCAGAACGACGGTTAACAGTGCATTAAACCAACGTAGATCTGCGCGGTTGGCTTCTGGATTATCTGAGATTTGAATGTTTTCACCATGACTGATATCCAATTGGACAATTCCCAGACGCTTTCTTTCCATTCGACCATACATGGTTCCCAAAAAGTACAACCAGCCGATGGCAAATAGCATCGGTAAAACCATCGGAACAAAAACATCACTTGGGTCGACATGAAGTGCGCTGGCGGCGCGGGCTGTAGGCCCACCCCATGGCGTAAGGTTCATAATGCCGCTAGAGAGCATAATCAAACATGCCATAATCAATGGGCTCATACTTAAGCGCTTATAGAGTGGCAGCATGGCAGCAACACAGATCATATAGGTTGTAGAACCATCTCCATCCAAAGAGACAATTAACGTCAGGGTAATGGTTCCAAGAACGACTTTTAAGGGATCACCTTTGACCATTTTTAAAATAAATTTCACCGAAGGGTCGAACAAACCTGTATCAATCATGATGGCAAAATACAGAATCGCAAAAAGCAGCATGATGCCAGTCGGTGCAAGTTTTTTTACACCTTCAATCATCATGTCGCCAATTTCATTTATTTGTATGTGTGACAAGCTGTCAAAATAAAAACCAAGTAACCACGCAATCAAGGCAAAAAGTAGGGGAATTAAAGTCAGTGCGACAAGTGGGCTTAAGCGTTTCGACATGATCAAATACATAAAACACAAGATCATGCCCAAACCGAGTACGGTTAACATGGTTCATTCCTTTGAAATATAAAGCTGTTTTTAAATCCAAGGGCAGAGCATAAAGAGAAATTTCATCAGTCAAAACAAAGGTGAGAAAATGTGAAATACATCACTATTTTGATGAAAAATAGTCATTAATAATGAAGGTATTAAGGAGGGGGAGATTTTCGATTTATTTTAATTTTTATTCAAAAAAAGTGGTCTGTTTACATATATTCAACATCTGTAGAGAACTGTAAGTTCGTGTAGATCCAGTTTGATCACAATAACTGCGCTTAAGCAAAAATAGACAGTAGCGTCCGAATCGGCCAACTAAAAAATCGGAACCAAAAAATTAAGGGATTATAAAAGAACAGACCAAAACGCATGGTTTCGTCATATTGTTGTCTGCCACGTTCATAAGGATAAGGTGTTAAAAACCAAGCAGTGACGATCAGTGCAACACCGAGCAATAGAAATAAAGGTTGTGGATGAGCTTTGAAAAAATAATAGATTAGATAAGCCCCAGTATAAAAACTAAAGCAAGTCAAAATCGCTTTAAGTGAAAAAGACATCTTCGTATTCCATCGTATTTATATTTTATTGTTTTAGAAAAAAGAAGAATCGAATTAATCCGATTCTTCTGGTGTATCAAGTTCAGTTTCAGTCTGTTGTAAGCGGGTCACTAATAATTGGTCAATTTTAAAGTGGTCTACATCAACAACTTCAAATTTGTAGCCATGATAAGTAACAAAGTCAGCTGGACGTGGAATTTTACGCAGTTTAAACATCATAAAGCCCGCAAGGGTTTCATAGTTTTCTTCATCGGGCATTTCATCTAAAGCGAGGGCATGCTTTAAATCTTCAATTGGTGTACTGCCATCGATAAGCCAAGAATCCGCATCACGTTTAATAATTTGTTGTTCTGCTTCAATCGGTGTTACCCAGTCGCCCATCACGGTAATCATAATGTCGGAGAGGGTAATAACGCCGACAACCAACGCGTATTCGTTAATTACTACGGCAAATTTTTCTTTGGTTGAGCGGAAGCGATCGAGTAACTCGGACAGTGTTAAGGTATCTGGAATCGTGAGGACATTACGAATAGTATTTTCGTTGAGCTGTAGAAGTGACTGATTGTTGAGGATTCGAACCAAAATATCTTTGGCATCCACATAGCCAATCACGTCATCAATATTTTCACTACAGACCAAAAACTTTGAATACGGAAATTCAGCGAGTTTTTGACGAATACTGGCTTCAGATTCTTTGAGGGTAAAGTACACCACGTTTTCACGTGTAGTCATACTTGAAGGGACGTTACGTTCTTCCAGCTCAAATACGTTTTCAATAAAGTGGTGTTCTTGCTTTTGAAGTACACCAGCTTGAGCACCGGCATCCATCACGGCTGAAATGTCGTCAAAGGTAATATTGTCATCGCGTGTTGTATTCACTTTGAATAAACGAAACAACAAATTGGCAATGGCATTAATCACCCACGCCATTGGCTTACACACCTTAATAAAGATTTGAATCGGGTCAACAACAGCAACGGCAATTTTTTCAGGTGCGATCATCGCCAAACGTTTTGGCATCAAATCAGCAAATAGAATGAATAAGGATGTGACTAAAGTAAACGACAGGGTGAAACCGATAGTTTCAGTCCACGGGCCCTGATAAAAACGGGTCACTAAGGTTATGAAATAAGGACGAAATGCGCCTTCACCCAAAATACCGCCAAGAATTGCCACGGCATTTAAGCCAATTTGTGATGCGGCGAAAAAGTCTGCTGAGTTGGCTTGTAAGTCAAGCACACGTTGTGCACGTGAATCTCCAGATTCAGCCAAAATTTTAAGCTTTACTTTTCGTGCACCCGCGAGGGCAATTTCTGTTAAGGATAGAAAACCCGCACCGACGATCAGGAGAATAATAATGACTATATTTTGGAAAAGGCTCACGAATACACCTGTTTGTGATTCATTCTATTTTTCTGTATTTCTAACACAAAAATGGGCAAGGTAGTAGTCTTAACTACTACCTATATAGTGACAGTATACGTTTGAATTAATAAGGAATTAAAGAATTAATTACTGATACTGTGAAAACTGAGAGTTATTCATTAAGTATTCGCGGTTTTCTTCTTCAATCATTTGACGTGCAACATACAATATAAGTTGACGTAACCAGCGATGAGCAGGGTGATGATGAAGTAATGGACACCAAGCCATTTTTAATTCAAATTCAGGAATATAGAATGGTGGATCGCGAAGTAACAGGTTTTGACTTTTGGCTTGAAGGCGAGCGATACGGCTTGGCAGAGTCGCAACCAAATCAACATTCGAGGCCAATAAGCCAGGCATTTGATAATGACGAGTAAAAACTGAAATTTTACGTTTTTGGCCAATACGTTCTAGAGCCTGATCAATCCAACCTAGACCCGCTTGTTTTTCTGGGTTGACACCAAAACCGACACCCATACCTGTTTTAGATACCCAAATGTGTTGTGCATCTAGATAGCTCTTCAGGTTTAAATTATTTGCAGCAGGATGCTTGGCATTTAAAAGGCATGAAAAACTGTCACGCCAGACCAAAACTTGGTGGAAACTTTGCGGAATTTCATTAAAGCGGTTAATCGCCAAGTCGACTTTACCTTGTTCCATATCTCGATAAGACACATCACTAGGCGTTAAAAAATCGAGAACCACATTGGGTGCTTCTGAGCGCAAAGCTTTTACTAGGCGCGGCACCAGTGTTGCTTCAGCATAATCTGAAGTCATGATGCGGAAGACACGATTTGAGGTGTAAGGGCGGAACTCGGTACGGGGTTCCAAAATCATCGAAAGGTCAGAAAGTGCATCACGGATACGTGGCTGTAATTCAAGCGCACGTTCTGTAGGTGTCATACCTTCTGAAGAACGAATAAGAAGTGGATCATTAAATAAGTTGCGTAGACGACGTAAAATATTACTCATCGCAGGCTGAGTTACACCCAGTTGCTCGGCAGCACGAGTCACATTTTTTTCACGAAGAAGTACATCAAGATAAATTAATAGATTGAGATCGACCCGCTCCAGATTCATAAAATAAATACCGACAATAAAATCATGAAATTTATCTGATTATGCCATAACTACTAAGGCTTGTGTAAAAAATGGATGAAAAAATGACGTGTACTATTGTACTAAAATTCGGCAGTTTTAAGAAAAATTTGCTGAAGCGACAGCGCATATTTCTTAAACACTTATTACCTGTTTAGACCGATATTTTTAAATAAATATAATAAAAATAAGGAGCAATTTTGATTATGCGAAGTGATGTTCATAAAACTCAAAAGTAAGATGAAATATCTCATTTACATAATCATTTGAGGACGGAATAACCATGCATTTAGTTTGGTAAATTTGGGCAAAAAAGGCGTAAAAAATGCTGTTTTTTTTAAAAGTGAATGCTCAGTCGACTTAAGTCTAATGAAGAATAATTCATCAGAGTGTTTGTAAAATAGACAAAAAAATCAGCCAAATTTATTGATAAAATTGTTTAAATACAAATACTTATGAATATTGGTTAATTATTATAATACGACTTTAATCTACATATTTTTTAAATAAATACCGAAAATTAATGCAGAATATTGGATTAATTTTTTTAGTCAATCTACTCTGTGTCTATCGCAACGAAGTGTTCTAAATCTGAACAATCATTCGAGGGTATGATTTTAGCCTTACGTTGCAGAAAAATCCTAATATTATTACAGGAACATATCATGTCTACATACTTAACAGCGATTGATGCAATCCGTGAATTAAAAGCAAAATTCGGAAGCACTTGGCGCGATATTAGCCCAGAAGATGCTGCACGTATGCAAATGCAAAACCGTTTCAAAACTGGTTTAGACATTGCGAAATATACAGCTGCAATTATGCGTCGTGATATGGCTGCTTATGATGCTGATTCTAGCAAATACACTCAATCATTAGGTTGCTGGCACGGTTTTATCGCACAACAAAAAATGATTGCGAACAAAAAATACTTCGGTACAACTGAACGTCGTTATATCTACCTTTCTGGTTGGATGGTTGCAGCTCTTCGTTCAGAATTCGGTCCACTTCCTGACCAATCTATGCACGAAAAAACTTCAGTTCCTGCATTGATCGAAGAAATCTACACTTTCCTTCGCCAAGCTGATGCGAAAGAATTAAACGACTTATTCCGTGCGCTTAAAAAAGCAAACGAAGCAGGTGATACTGCTAAAGCTGCAGAAATCACTGCTCAAATCGACAACTTCCAAACTCACGTTGTGCCAATTATTGCGGACATCGACGCTGGTTTCGGTAACGAAGAAGCGACTTACTTACTAGCTAAGAAAATGATCGAAGCGGGTGCTTGTGCACTACAAATCGAAAACCAAGTATCTGACGCTAAACAATGTGGTCACCAAGCTGGTAAAGTTACAGTTCCACACGAAGACTTCATCGCGAAAATCCACGCTCTTCGCTATGCATTCTTAGAAATGGGTCTTGATGACGGTATCATCGTTGCTCGTACTGACTCTGAAGGCGCTGACTTGACTCAAAAAATCCCAGTGGTTAAAGAGCCAGGCGACATCGCTTCTCAATACATCAGCTACTTAGACACAACTGAAATTGACATTTCAGAAGCTCAAGAAGACGAAATCCTAATCAAGCGTAACGGTAAACTTCACCGTCCAAAACGTCTTGCTTCTGGCTTGTATCAGTTCCGTCCAGACACGCAAATCGACCGCGTTGTACTTGACTGTGTATCTAGCCTTCAAAATGGTGCTGACCTTCTTTGGATCGAAACTGCGACTCCAAACGTTGAAGAAATTGCTCACATGGTTAACCGTGTACGTGAAGTTGTTCCAAATGCGAAACTTGTTTATAACAACTCTCCATCATTCAACTGGACATTAAACTTCCGTCAACAAGCGTACGATCGTTGGGTTGCTGAAGGTAAAGACGTATCTGCATACGACCGCGCTAAATTAATGAGCGCTGAGTACGATAACTCTGAATTAGCTGCTGAAGCTGACGAAAAAGTTCGTACATTCCAAGCAGATGCTTCTCGTGAAGCGGGTGTGTTCCATCACTTAATTACACTTCCGACTTACCACACAGCTGCGCTTTCTACACATGAACTTGCTCAAGGTTACTTCGGTTCTGAAGGTATGTTGGCTTATGTTGCTGGCGTACAACGTAAAGAAATCCGCGGTGGTATTGCATGTGTGAAACACCAAGCAATGGCTGGTTCAGACATCGGTGACGACCACAAAGAAATCTTCGCTGGTGACAACGCGCTTAAAGCGGGTGACGATGCGAAAAACACAATGAACCAATTCGCTGCTCACTAAGCATTGAACTGATTCGAAAAAAAGCCCAGCGAAAGCTGGGTTTTTTTATGGCTTTAAAATCTTCTTAAATCCATTTATTGAAGTGTGTCGATATAAAAAAGCAGGGCATAACCCTGCAAATATAATGAGACCCCCTTTATTTAAGGCCAAAGGATAATTAACCAAGTAAAAAAAATAATTGCTAAAGCGACAAATTGAGCGGCACTTCCCATATCTTTGGCAATTTTAGAAAGTGGATGCTTGTCTAGAGATACCCGGTCGACCACGGCTTCAATAGCAGAATTGAATAACTCAACAATTAAGGCAAATAAACACACCACTACCATAAGGGCATGTTCAACACGACTCACATCGAGTAAGCAACTGGTGGGAATAAGCACAATATTCATCCAGACAATTTGTCGAAATGCAGCTTCATTTTGATAAGCAGCTTTGAATCCGTCGAGGGAATATTGTGTTGCATTAAAAATTCGTTTAAGTCCAGATTTACCTTTAAACGGGGAAATTTCACTCATAGTACTGTACAGACGTATAGATTTAAAAACTGGCGAAAATATAGCATGCCAAGCTTAAAGTTTTCTTGCATTCAGCTTTTATTTTATTAGGCCTAAAAGTTTAGGATGATTTACATAAGCCTGTATTAAGTTAGTGCTATGTTTATCCAGTATTAGACTTAAAATTTGCCTGAATTTCAGGCACAATACAGGCGTTTAAAATTTTTAATTTTGAAGCCTTTGCTTCATTGCATGAAATAATAAAAGTGATATAGGTCAACAATGAAAAACTTTAGTTTTGCTGTGCTTGCAGCAACACTTTTAACCAGCCAGTTTGTCAGTGCAGAGCCGGCAGTTATTCAAACGGAAATCAAAACGAATGTGACACAGCCCATGGGATTTTATCCTTTCCAAGTGGGTGCATATAAAGTCATTGCTTTAAAAGATGGGACACTCGAATTAAGTCCTGATTTATTTAAACAAAATTTAACTCCAGAAGAAGTCAGTGCCTTATTTCAAAAGCTTGCGGTTGATCAGAGCAAAGGCATACAAACCAGTGTCAATGCCTATCTGATTGATGATGGACAAGGCGGCATCAGTCTTGTTGATAGTGGTGCAGCCAGTTGTTTTGGACCAAACTTAGGTTCTATTGCACAAAATATTGAAGCGGCCGGCTATAAGCTTAATCGTGTACGCAGTGTTTTCTTAACCCATTTACATCCAGATCATGCATGTGGCATTGCGAAACAAGGCAAGGCCGTGTTTCCAAATGCAACGGTCTACGTCAATGAGCAAGAAAGTCAGTATTGGTTAAGTGAAAATACCGTCGACACTTTGGCTGCTGAAAAACGTGAAGGTTATTTAGCGACCGTTGCAAAAATTAAAGCAGCGATTGCGCCTTATCAAACTATGCGAAGTTTTAAGACCTTTAGCGTTGGTTCGGTGATTAATGGCTTAGAAGTACTACCGAGTATTGGACATACACCAGGACATTATTCTTTTATTTTAAAGTCGCAAGCTAAAAGTTTTGCTATCCTCGGCGATGTGGTTCATTCGTATCATTTACAGTTTGACCAACCTAAGTTATCTGTTGATTTTGATGTCGATCCGGTCAAAGCCAGTGAAACTCGTTTAGCAATTTTTAAACGTTTCGCTCAAGAGCAAACCTTTGTTGCATTTGCACATTTACCATTTCCGGGTATTGGTAAAATTAGTGAAATGAATGATGGTCAGTTCCGTTGGAACCCGCTAAATTTAG
>NZ_VPDZ01000023.1:0-24886 GCF_013417465.1 Acinetobacter sp. YH12251
CTAGACAAAATGACACCAAATGAGTTTTACTATGATCAGCTACCCCAACAAAACAAGGTGGCTTAACTAGAGCGGAATATCACTTATAAATACGCTTTTAGTTGTTCAAACATGTGGGACCACCTCTTTCTTTATTTAGGAGAAAAAGAATTCAATACTTGGCCTGAAAATGATGCTGGCAGGAGAGTTCTTTTTAAACTGGATAACAGCCCTAAATTTCACAGCAAAGAATTCAAAATAGAAATGCAGAGATAATATGTCATGTACTGCGCACCCAATCTCATATTTTATGAGTGCGCAATATATGTGCTTAGATTGATTAGGATTGGGACTGGATATTGACCAGATTGCGTTCGCGGCTTAGGTCATAGCGGTTAATACTAAAGATGAGCAAGGCAAAGACAAAGCCTAATGCAACGCAGGCTGACCAACCATACATTTTCCATAGGTTGAGTGATAGAAATGCACCAATCCCAGCACCTGAGAAGTAACAGGTCATATAGATTGCATTAATACGGGAGCGAGCCTGCACCGAGATCCGATATACCAGATTCTGATTTAACACATGTAGCGAAGAAATCCCGAAATATGCAGGAATTAATCCAATGATATATATCCATAAATAGCTTTGTGCAAAAAATAGCGGAATCCAGGCCAGAATTAATCCTGTGGTAGCAAGTTGCGCAACCCATTTTTCCCGATGTCGGCCTATCATTTTACCGGTCCATTGTGATGACCAGATACCAACTACACCAACAATACCCATTAATCCAATCTGGAAATCATTAAAATGATAGGGTGCTTCCGCCAGCACAAAAGTCATGGTGGTAAATATAATACTCAGCATACCAAAACCCAGACTGCCAATGATGCTGCGTCGAATCAGCATCGGTTCGGTTTTGGCAAAGGTAAATAATGAGCGATAAATCTGCAAGATGCTCATTTGTAGCTGGCTTTTCGCTTTAGGTAACTGATACCACATCGCGATACTGAGTAAGAGAATAGAACAGCCACTCAACAGGTATACGGCGTGCCAGGACCATAGGGTAGAAATCAGTCCTGATATAGTTCGGGCAAACAGGATACCGACCAACACACCACTCATCAGCAGACCGACCACTTCAGCACTTTTTTCTCGTTGAGAGAGGTTGGCGGCAAAAGGAATCAGAATCTGGGTGGTAATGGAACAGAAAGAGGCGAGCAGGGTAAAACCATAGAGCATATTAAGATTGGTACTGGCAGAAAGTCCGATCAGCGCCAGTCCGGTACATAGCATGAGGCTGCAAATATAGAGACGTTTTTCAAATAAATCGCCTAAAGGCACAAATAAAAATAACCCAGTAGCATAACCAATCTGGGTTAAAACAACAGTCCAGCCAGACTGGGCTACACTGATATGCAAATCTTCTGCAATAGAATAAATTAATGGTTGGTTAAAATAATTACAACCCGCGCAAAGTGCGCAGGTCATAGCCATCATAAACATAAATTTTCTTGAAATTTGCCCTTGGGCTGACATCCTTGTCTCCTGAGGCTTTAGAAACTATAAGTCGCTGATAAATTCACGCGAGAAACATCCGCTTCTTGATTATCAAAAGTTTCACGCTTGCCTTGATGATATTCAGCACCCAGATTGATATTTGGCACTGGAGAATAAATCACGTTTGCTACGTAATCCGTTAAACGCTTATTGGTTTCAGGATTCGCACGTGCATAATCGCTGGAATCATCAAAATCAACAATACTGGCATTAATACTACTACGTAGCTTCGGAGTAAATTTATGTGTAAAGCCGATATTTAGACTATTAAACTCATTCAGTAAAAGTTCATTGTTCGTTGGATCGACAGAATAGTCTCCACCCAAAGCTGAACCATCAGCAGTTGAACCTTGGATTAGAAAGGCTGCAATACGTTGGTCACCGACCATATGGAAATAGTTCCCCTGAATCGAGTTTTGATCATCAAAACGGTAGCGGCCACCTAGACCCACACCCCAACCTACTTTGTCGATATCACCTGTATCTGTCTGTGCTTGTTTTTGATTGACAAAACCTTGAGCTAATAGGTGTACTGGACCAGACTGATGCACAAACTTTGTGGTTAATGCAGGGAAGGCAGAAGAGCGGTCACCGCCGGCCATATATTCCAAACCTACATTCCAGGTATTTTCTGGATCAAGTTTAAAAGCATAGCTGACTTGAGGGGTACGTAATATCGAACCGCCTAGAAACAAACTGTAATCTACAGCTTCGGTGCTAATTTCAGGGGTAGACATCAGTGACCACGCCTGACCAAATGTCCAGTTATAGTATTTTAAGTGGGCATGACGAACTCGTAATCCACCATCGCCTTTACCATTATTGGTCCAGAAGTCCGCCTCTAAACGGGCTGAAACATTTGGATTGCCACCTAGATCTTTTGCTAGGAAACCGATACGGCTGGCTGCTGCAGTAAAATCGGAACGGGTAGAGTCAGGTTCAGTAAAAGGCACTTTATTGATCTGATTAATGGTACGGCCACGTTCTTTAGGAGTACTCTTAAAATCAATGGCACCATCAAGACGGATCAAACCATAGACGTCGACATTGTCCACTAACGATTTCAAAGCTTTGGAGTCTTGAGTTTTGGCTTGTTCCTGCTGGTCTTTTAATGCAAGTTGTGCAGCTTTTTGTTGTTCAAGTTCGGCTTGTATCTGCTTTAACTGTGATTCTAAGAATTGCATGCGGTCTTCAGAAGCTTCTGCTGAAAATGCCTGTGCTGAAGCAATACCACATAATGTCGCTAAAACTAATTTTTTCATTTCTTAATCCCTAAAGAAATATTCTGATATCTAAGAAGGAAAATCTTTCCTTAATGTTGCTCTTATTACGTAATGCAGAGTTTTTGACTTTTAAATAGTGAATACGCGATTTGTTCAACCCGACACATCCTGTTCAGGTCAAAGCATATGGATTCGATATTAAAGTCATGAAATTTGGATTCAGGAGAGCTGTTTATTTACAGCTCTCCTGAGTTAAAACTTATTCAGCTTTTTGCGGATCGTATAAACGGTCTTTAATAAACAGGGCAGGAATCAAACCGCATAAGAAGTATGCTGCACCCATCACCAATAGACCTGTACCGATCGAACCATGCATCGCAAGATAACCAATGGTAATAGGAGCAAAGATTGCACCGATACGACCAATATTGAATGCACCGCCCACTGCTGTACCACGAACACCAGTAGGGAAACTTTCAGTTAGATAGGTTGCATTAATGGCATATGGAATACCGTACAGGAAGCCGAAGATTAGCATCAGTACGCCAATGTTATCGGCATTATGCATATACACCACGACAGGGATAAATAGCGCTGTTCCCATGGTGCCGAAAGCAAAGACAATACGGCGACCAATTTTATCAGCCACATAACCTGCAATGATTTTGGCAAACATCATGGTGATAAAGGTACCTACCATGTATAACGCCATTTCCTTGAATTTAATGCCCAATTCAGCTTCAAGATAACTTGGTAACCAGTTACTTACACCGAAATAGCCAAATAGCAGGAAACCAGAGCTGAAAGACCACAAGATGAACATCTTGCCATGGGTTTTGTCTTTAAGAATGGTGATGTACGGATTACCTTTTTTGGCATCGTTATCCACGATCTGACCAGTTCTTTTCATTTCACGGACACGTTTCCATGACTCAGGTTCTGGCACCATAAAGTGCATCAGGATACCCAAAGCTAATGGAGCAATTGTGATCCAGTACAGCATACGCCAGCCAAACTCAGGAATGATCCAGCCTGAAATCATGGTAATCACCAATGAACCTAAAGTGAAACCAGTCATCAATGTTGCCAGTACAGTAGTACGGTATTTGGTCGGTACGTATTCTGACATCAGGGTATTACAGGCAATATATAAACAGCCTAAACCCAAGCAAGAAAGGGTACGTAAAATTGAAAACTCAGTATAAGACTGGGCAAAACCTGAATAGGCAGACAATATCGAGAAAGCAATAGTTGCTAATACGATGACACGTACGCGACCAAACTTGTCACAGGCCCATCCACCGACAAAGCCACCAATTCCCATACCCAAAAGAGAATAACTTCCCAAGGCACCAGCCTGTACAGAAGTCAGTCCCCATTCCGCTTTCAGACTGGTCAAACTGAAAGCCAGAATACCAATGTCTGCACCGTCACATAGTAAAATCAAAAAAGCAAAGACAAAGGCTGTCATCCACAGGCGTTTAGGTGCCTGTTTGACAGTGCCGTCGGAGGAGACTCCCGTTTTAGTTTCCTCAGCTACGATGGTATCGCTTGTCATTCTTATATCCTCTATAAATTAAAAGTAGCATTTCCTCTGCTACCGCTAAATCCATTTTTCTTCCTCTCGGAAAAGTGTTTTTCCTGATCTAAAGTGTCTGTTCTTGTTCGGTTCAGCCAACTCAACAATCAGGTTAAATCTGATTTTTCAGTCCTATACGGGTAAAAAATCATTGAACGACGAAGTATCTTTATTACGTAAATTAATTTTTAGTTTCGCTATAAGGCTAATAATTACTTAAATGAACAGCCAAATTTAACTTTAAATAATTAATTCCGTATTGCGAAATCAATTAATCATAAAATAACCAACTGAACAAGAGTTTTTACTCTATTTTTAGTAAAAAATAACTTTTTTGAATTTTGAAGTTAAAAATCCTTGATTTATACACTTAGAAACCGTAGTTTTATATAAAATAAAATTTCGCTATACAAAATAAATGGAGATTTTTGATGGAACAGGTAGTTCAAGTAGAGCAAATCTCGACACATGTGGCGATGGTCAAGATCCATCGACCAGAAGCTAAAAATGCCCTGAATACAGAAGTGCGTCAGAAACTGGCTGCGGCTTTTCTGCAATTGAATGACGATGAAAATATCCGTGCCATTATTCTTACTGGTGGTGAAACTGACTTCGCTGCAGGTGCTGACCTTAAAGAATTAGCCAATGCTGAAACGATCCAGATGATGCAACGTCGTACTGAGCGTTACTGGCAAGCCATTGCACAGTGTTCAAAGCCGGTGATTGCAGCAGTAAACGGTTATGCATTGGGCGGTGGTTGTGAACTGGCAATGCATGCAGACATTATTATTGCCGGAAAAAGTGCCCAGTTCGGTCAGCCTGAAGTCAAAGTAGGGGTAATGCCGGGTGCTGGTGGTACACAGCGTTTATTCCGTGCTGTAGGTAAATTCCATGCGATGCGTATCATCATGACGGGTTGTCTGGTACCTGCACCAGAAGCGTATCAGATTGGTCTGGTGTCTCAAGTAACGGAAGATAGCGAAACCCTTGCAACAGCGATCAAAATGGCTGAAGGTCTGGCAAAAATGCCGCCAATCGCGCTTGAACAAATCAAGGAAGTGGCTTTACTGGCTGAAGATGTGCCACTCAATGCTGGACTGATGCTGGAACGTAAATCTTTCCAGATGCTGTTCTCTTCAGAAGATCAAAAAGAAGGTATGCAAGCCTTTATCGAAAAACGTAAACCAAATTATCAGGGACGATAAGCATGAGCATTCAAATTCAGAAAATCGGTATTATTGGCGTAGGTACCATGGGTGCGGGCATTGCCCAGATCGCAATTCAATCTGGCCATGATGTCGTGTTGTTTGATGCCAAAGCGGGTGCTGCTGAACAGGCACAGGAAAAGCTGGCTAAAACATTAAATACCTTAGCGGATAAAGGCAAATTTAGCCATGAAAAAGCCGCTGAAGATCTTGCTCATTTATCCATTGCCCAGCAGATCGAAGACCTGAAAGATTGCGATTTAATCGTTGAAGCGATTATTGAAAATCTGGAAATCAAACAAAAGCTGATGCAGCAACTTGAAGGCATTGTGAAGCCGGAAGCAATTCTGGCATCCAATACATCTTCACTGTCAATCAGTGCAATTGCTGCCAATTGCAGCCAGCCGGAACGCGTTGCTGGTTATCACTTCTTTAACCCGGTTCCACTGATGAAAGTGGTTGAGGTCATTGAAGGCTTTAATACCCATGCTGATATTGTGGATGCGCTCACTCAGTTATCTACGAAAATGGGACATCGTCCGGTAAAAGCCAAAGACACCCCAGGATTTATCATTAACCATGCAGGTCGTGCCTTTGGTAGTGAAGCCTATGCAATTCTGAATGAAAATGTCACTCCATTTTATGACATTGACCGCATCTATCGTGACGGGATCGGTTTCAAAATGGGACCATTCGAGTTAGGCGATCTGACCGGGATGGATGTATCTCATCCAGTGAGCGAATCGATCTATCACCAATATTATGAAGAAGCGCGTTACCGCCCAAGCGTGATTACCCGCCAGCGTTTTATTGCTAAACAGCTAGGTCGTAAAACTGGTAAAGGTTTTTATGATTACACTTCAGGTAGCAAAGTAGGTGATGTGGCTCCAACACTGGTTGAAAAGCTGGATCAATATCCATTGGTTTGGCTAGGTACAGAATATAGCGAAGACCGTCAGGCGCTTGAGCAATATCTGCAGCTGTTCAACATCCAGATCGAGCAGACTGAAACACCTTCAGCAGATGCTTTAATTCTGATTGCGACTTATGGTGAAGATGCAACTTCAGCCGCAGTCCGCTATCAGGTGTCTCCGCAGCAAGTAGTCTGTATTGATCTGCTTTACGGTCTGAATAAACACCGTACTTTAATGCCAACGTTTGTGACCAAAGCTGAACTGGTAACCGCAGCACAATCGATTTTCAATCTGGATGGTGTGACTGCGAGCACAATTCAGGAAAGCGTCGGCTTTGTGGCTCAGCGTGCTTTGGCCATGATCGTGAATCTTGGCTGTGATATTGCCCAGCAAGGTGTTGCCACTGTAGAAGACATTAATATTGCCGTGAAATTAGGCCTTGGTTATCCATACGGCCCAATTGAATGGGGCGATGTATTAGGTGCTGAAAAAATCCTGAAAATTCTGGATCGTATGACTGCGATTACTCGTGACCAGCGTTACCGCCCAAGTCCTTGGTTGCGCCGCCGCGTTCAGCTCGGTTTAGCTCTTGTTCATACTACACATTAATTAAAAAGTTAAAGGAATAACACTCATGTTAAATGCCTATATTTATGATGGTTTACGTTCACCAATCGGTCGCCATGCAGGAAGTCTGGCAAGCGTACGTCCAGATGATCTGGCAGCGACTGTCATTAAAAACCTGCTGGAAAAAACCGGTATTCCAGCAGCTGACGTAGAAGATGTGATCTTTGGCAGCACGAATCAGGCCGGTGAAGACAGCCGTAACGTGGCTCGTTTTGCGGCACTGCTTGCAGGTATGCCAGTGACAGTTCCGGGTCAAACGGTAAACCGTCTTTGTGCTTCAGGCTTGGGTGCTGTGATTGATTCAGCACGTGCCATTACCGCAGGTGAAGGTGAGCTGTATATTGCAGGTGGTGTAGAAAGCATGACGCGTGCACCATTTGTAATGGCTAAAGCTGAAAGCGCGTATTCACGTGATGCCAAAATCTATGACACCACGATTGGTACACGTTTCCCGAACCGTAAATTTACCGACCAGTTTGGCGCGCACAGCATGCCAGAAACAGGTGATAACGTCGCTGAAGAGTTTGGCATTACGCGTGAACAGGCAGATACTTTTGCTGCTGCATCACAAGCGAAATATCAAGCTGCAAAAGAAGCAGGTTTCTTTGAAGGTGAAATTACCCCGATTGAAGTTTCACAAGGGCGTAAATTACCGCCTAAATTAGTGACTGAAGATGAACATCCACGTCCATCTTCGACATTTGAAGCATTATCCAAGTTAAAACCGCTTTTCGAAGGTGGTGTTGTGACTGCAGGTAATGCATCAGGTATCAATGACGGCGCTGCAGCACTGATTATCGGCAGTGAAAAAGTTCAGGAACAGTATGGCTTAAAACCTTTAGCTCGTATTCTGTCTTCTGCAGCCGCTGGCATTGAGCCACGCATCATGGGTGCGGGCCCAATTGAAGCAATCAAAAAAGCTGTAAAACGTGCAGGTTTGACGCTAGATGATATGGACATTATCGAGATCAATGAAGCATTTGCCAGCCAGGTGTTATCTTGCCTGAAAGGTCTGGATGTGGCTTTTGATGATCCGCGTGTCAACCCAAATGGTGGTGGCATTGCGATTGGCCATCCACTAGGCTGTTCAGGTGCGCGTTTGGCTTTAACTGTTGCGCGTCAATTACAGCGTACTGGTAAAAAATATGCCGTGATCAGCCTGTGTATCGGTCTGGGTCAAGGCCTGGCGATGGTGATTGAAAACCCTGAAGCTGCATAACAGCTTTAGTTATCGTATTAATGCCATGTATAGATGATATGCATGGCATTTTTTATTGGGCTATTTATATAGAAATACAAATCCCTGCAAATGCAGGGAATGTTTAAATCAGCGTAAGGATTATTTACGGCCAGTAACCAATAAAGTTGCTGAACCAAAGGCATAAATTTTACCGTCTTTATCTACAATTCGGCCTTCTGAAGTCAACACATTGCGTCCAATCCGGATCACTTCGCCAATCGCAGTATAAGTTTCGCTATTTTTCATGGCTTTGAGCATTTTGACATTCAGGTCAATAGTGGAAAAACTCACGCCCGCATCAACTGTAGTATGAACTGCTGCACCGGTTACGCTGTCTAGAACCGTGGCGCAGAATCCACCATGAATGCCGCCTTGCAGGTTGAAATGACGTTCATCTGGATAAACTTCATATTCCACATAGTTTTCACGGACTACACTGAGTTTCATGGGAATGAGTTGTCCCATCGCTGAGCCAGGTAATTCGCCATTTTTAATTGCAGTTAGATATTCAAGTCCATTCATTTGAGCTGTAGTCATATAGCTTCCCTTTAATAAAATATTTCGCTTTATGAAATAATATTCTGTTTTTCTAAAATTATGATATAACAGATAGTGATCGAAATGCTATATTTTTCCAGGATGGAATGATGACAATAAAAAATCTCGTCACAACTGCTGAATGGCAGGCACGCTGTGAACTGACTGCGCTTTATCGCATTATTGCGCATTATCGGATGACTGACCTGATTGATACCCACATCAGCCTAAGAGTCCCAGATCAACCAGACTGCTTTCTGATTAATCAATATGGTGTCGCATTTGAAAAAATGCGTGCCTCAACGCTGGTGAAGATTAATCATGAAGGGCAGGTGGTAGAAAGCTATGAACAAGACAAGCCAGTCAATATGGCAGGCTTTGTGATTCATTCTGCAATTCATGACGCGCATCCTCATCTGAACTGTGTCATTCATACGCATACCGCGGATGGAATTGCCGTCTCTGCTCAGAAACACGGGCTTCTTCCAATTTCCCAACACGCCATGAAATTTTATCAGCATGTGGCCTATCACGAATACGAAGGCGTTGCACTCTCAACAGATGAGCAGGAGCGCCTGATTCAGGACTTGGGCGACCATCGTGCCATGATTTTAAGAAATCATGGACTATTAACGGCTGGGGAGACCATTGCACGGGCTTTTCATGAAATCTATTACCTGGAGCGCGCCTGTCAGGCACAGGTGAAAGCCTTAAGCGGCGGTGCTGAATTGCATTATCCAGCAGAAGAAGTCCGAATTAAAACAGCGAAGCAGTTCGCCAGTCCTCTCATTGAACCGATTTTACAGCGTGCCTGGCAGGCCGCTTTGTCCCTGATTGAGCATCAATATACGGAGTATGCATCATGATTGTTATTTCCAGTTCTGTACCGAATATTGAGGCCATTCTACTCAAGTCTTTTCAAAAATATGCGCCAGCTGGTAGTTTCTGTACAGTTGACAGTCCGGAAGCTGAACAGGCAACCACAGTTGCTGCCTGGTTTCCAGATCTGGAAAAAGTGCAGAAGCTGCCAAAGCTTGGCCTGATTCATTCGATTGCTGCTGGGGTAGAACATTTAAACTTAAATGCTGTACGCCCAGATCAAGCCGTTTGCCGGGTACTGGATCCACATCACCAAAAGGGCATGTTTGATTATCTGCTTTGGGGCGTGCTGTATTTTCAGCGTTATTTTGACCGCATGATCCAACAGCAAAAGCAGCAGCTGTGGAAGCAGTATCGCCAGAGCTATAGCCATCATATCCAGATCGGGATTATGGGACTGGGGCATATGGGCGGATACGTAGCAGAACGTTTCGCAGACATGGGCTATCAAGTTTCTGGTTGGTCGAATTCCCCAAAAGATATTAATCAAGTTAAAAGTTATGTGGGTCAAGAACAGCTTTCCGAGTTCCTGGCGCAAAGTCAGATTCTGATTAACCTGCTACCCCTTACCGAAGAGAATACTGGGATTCTTTCTGCTGAATTATTTCAGCAACTGCCTGAACAGTCAGCTTTGATTCATGTCGGGCGTGGCCAGCATTTAATCGAGCAGGATTTATTGGATGTACTGGATTCAGGTCATCTACGTGGTGCGATTGTAGATGTCTTTGAGCAGGAGCCATTACCTGCTGACCATCCATTCTGGCAGCACGAAAAAATTGTGGTGACACCACATGTTGCCTCACATGCCCCAATGTCTGTAGTGGTAGAGCAGATACTGGAAAATGACCGCCGCTTAAATCAGGGCCTGGATTTGTGTCATCAGGTGGATGTTAATAAAGGCTATTAATTGTAGAGATACAGATAAAAAAATAAGGAAATTGATGATGTGGGAAATGATTCAAACCCAGATTCAGCAAGGCGTCGCGACTTTAAGTTTTAACCGGCCAGATTCATTGAACAGTTTCAACCGACAAATGCATGAGGAAGTGCAGCAGGTGCTGAAAAGCTGGAATACGAATCCGGATATTCGGGTGATTATGATTCGTGGTAATGGTCGAGCATTTTCAGCGGGACAGGATCTAAAAGAACGTGCTGGGCAGCTCGGTAGTGTGCCGTTGCCTCCCGAAGGCTCTCTAGCCAAATATTATAATCCTTTGATCAACCTGATTCGTAAAAGCCCCAAACCGGTGATTGCGGCAGTAAATGGTGTGGCTGCCGGTGCAGGGGCCAATATCGCACTAGCTTGCGATCTGGTTATTGCCAAGGAAAGTGCCAAATTTATTCAAGCCTTTTCTAAAATTGGCTTAATTCCTGATGCCGGCGGCACCTGGATGTTGCCGCGTTTGATCGGCTATGCACGTGCCATGGCACTGACTTTACTTGGTGAGCCTGTGCATGCCAAAGAAGCGGCTGAAATGGGTATGATCTGGAAAATGATCCCTGATGCAGAATTTGATGCTTATATCGATGAGCTTGCACAGCGACTGGCACGACAGCCGACCTATGCACTGGCCTTAACCAAACAGGCTTTGCAACGCAGTGCTGAAAATAGCATGGATCAGCAACTGGAGCTGGAACAAAACCTGCAATACTTGGCCTTAAGTAGCCAGGACTACAAAGAGGGTGTGCAGGCCTTTGTCGAAAAACGCCCTGCACAATTTACCGGACGCTAAGGAGAGCATTCATGAAAATTCAAACGCGTATCACCGAGCTTTTAGGCATTCGCTATCCGATTATTCAGGGCGGCATGATGTGGGTCGGTACCGCAGAAATGGCCAGTGCAGTCTCCAATGCGGGTGGTTTGGGAACGCTGACGGCATTGACACAACCCACACCTGAAGCGCTGACCAAGGAAATTGCACGTTGCCGTGAAATGACGGATCAGCCTTTTGCGGTCAATTTAACTTTATTACCCGCTGTAAACCCACCGCCGTATGCCGAATATCGTCAGGCCATTATTGAAAGTGGAATCAAGATTGTAGAAACGGCAGGTAACAAGCCACATGAACATATTGAGGCCTTTAAACAGCACGGCATCATTGTGATTCATAAATGTACCTCGGTCAGACATGCACTTTCAGCACAACGAATCGGTGCGGATGTGATCTCGATTGACGGTTTTGAATGTGCCGGCCATCCGGGTGAAGATGATATTCCTGGACTAATCCTGATTCCAGCAGCCGCTGATCAGCTCACTATACCGATTGTAGCGAGTGGTGGTTTTGCGGATGGTCGTGGTCTGGTAGCAGCACTCGCTTTAGGTGCTGAAGGCATCAATATGGGGACACGTTTCTGTGCCACACAAGAAGCGCCAATCCATCCCAACATCAAGCAGTTTTATGTCGACAATGATGAAAGGGCAACGCATCTGCTTTACCGCCAGTTCAGAAATACTGCGCGTGTTGCGAAAAATGCGGTATCTGACCTCGTCGTTAAAATGGGTGAAGATCCAAATCTGGAATTTGAACAGATTCGCCCTTATGTCAGTGGCTTAAAAGGCAAGCTGGCTTTGGAAAATGGCGATGTAGATGCAGGCGTACTGACAGCAGGTCAAGTCATGGGATTGATCCATGATATCCCGACCTGTCAAACGCTGATTGACAATATCATGCAAGAAGCAGAACAGATTGTTCAGCAACGTTTGGCTCAGTTTTTCCCGCGCTAGATCGCTTTATTTTGATCATTTAATAAAAAGCCATTCATTACCGAATGGCTTTTTTATACCAAAGTTTTAATTTTTTAAATGTGATTTTTTATGTCATGACTAGATTTTATCCATGCACTTATATTATATTCGACCTAAAACATAATTTCGTATTATGAAATTAATTGTCATAAATATACAAATTAGAACTCATACAAGGGAATTACGATGAGAAATTATATTGCGCCATTAAAAGACATGAAGTTTGTCCTGAAAGATCTGCTCAATGTTGAACAGAAATACGAAGGCTATGCAAAGTTCGCAGACAAAGTTTCTATGGATATTATGGAACAATATCTGGAAGTCGCTGCTGATTTTTGCCAAAACGAACTTCTACCAATTAATGCGACAGGCGACCAGCAGGGCTGTCGTCTGCAAGATGGCGTCGTGACTACACCGGATGGTTTTAAAGCTGCTTATGACAAATATGTAGAACTTGGTTTTACCTCATTAACTGGTGATGAAAAATATGGTGGCCAAGGCTTCCCGACCTTATACCGTATTGCTATTTCAGAAATTATTACGGCGACTAACTGGTCTTGGGGTATGTACCCAGGCCTGTCTCATGGTGCGATGCGTACTTTAGAGCATCATGGTAGCGATGAACAGAAACAGAAATTCCTGGTACCTTTAATTGCAGGTCGCTGGACCGGAACCATGTGTTTAACTGAATCACATGCCGGTTCTGATCTGGGCCTGATCCGTACTAAAGCGGTGCCAAATGAAGATGGCAGCTACAGTATCAGCGGTGAGAAAATCTTTATTTCAGCAGGTGAGCATGACCTGGCTGAAAATATCGTACACATTGTATTGGCGCGTTTACCGGATGCGCCTGCAGGTACTAAAGGTATTTCGCTGTTTATCGTGCCTAAATACAATCTGGATGAAGCTGGAAATGTGGCTTCACGCAATGGTGTGGTGTGTAGCGCGATTGAACACAAGATGGGTATTCATGGCAATGCGACCTGTGTACTGAATTTTGATAATGCCAAAGGTTTCCTGATCGGGCCTGAAAACCGCGGCTTGAACTGCATGTTTACTTTTATGAACTCTGCGCGTATTGGTACAGCGATTCAAGGTTTGGCTGCAGCTGAATCTTCTTATCAAGGCGCGTTGGCTTATGCCAAAGACCGTCTGGCGATGCGTTCACTTGAAGGTGCTAAAGAACCAAACCTGCCTGCGGATCCAATTATCGTGCATCCGGCAGTACGCAATATGCTATTGACTCAAAAAGTATTTGCAGAAGGTTCACGTGCCTTGGCTTATTATCTGGCGACTTATGCTGATATTGCGGAAGCAACGGACAATCCTGAAGAGAAGAAAGCTGCAGAAGACCGTCTGGCATTATTGACCCCAATTGCTAAAGCCTTAATGACCGAAACAGGTGTAGAAGCTGCCAAACACGGTATGCAGGTCTTTGGTGGACACGGCTATATTGCTGAACATGGCATGGAACAGATTGCCCGTGATGCACGTATTGCCAGTCTGTATGAAGGTACTACTGAAATTCAATCAATCGACTTGCTGGCGCGTAAAGTGCTAGGTTCAAAATTGGGTTTGCTCACTGCATTAACGGATGAGATTCAGGGCTTTGTTAAAGAGCATCAGCAACATGCCCAGTTTAACCAGCAGGTTGCACAAGTGAGCCAGCTGACTGAGCAATGGCTAGAATTAACCAAAACGATTCAGGCTCAGGCACAACAGTCTGCCAATGAAATTGGGGCAGCATCAGTTGACTACCTATATTTCTCTGGTTATGTGGTGTCTTCGTATTTATGGCTGAAAATGGCGATTACGGCGCAGCAAAAGATTGAAGAAGGTAATACTGATCCGTTCTATGCAGCGAAGATCAAAACGGCACAATTCTTCTTTGCCCGGATTCTGCCAAGAACTTCAACTCACGTTGCCAATATTCAGGCCGGTGGTGAGAGCCTGTTCCTGCTGACTCCTGAAGAATTTAAATTCGATTAATCCTTTTGCCCACGATCAATCTCTCGATCGTGGGTCTTTTTTTGTTACTACTTTTTTTATCCTGCACAAAACTCAATATCGATAGGTACTTTTCAGTATTACATCGGCCATAAAACAACAAGATCAGGAGTCTATATGGATTTAGACACGATTACGCGACAATGTCCTTATGGTGATCTGCAACTCACTTATCATGAAGTCGGACAGAAATCCTCATATCCCACCATCATTCTGATCCATGGTACGGGTGGAAATACGGACAAACATTTCAGCTATATTTTCCCCATGCTCGGTATCCATCAGCGGGTTTTATCGCTTGATTTGCATACTCCAGATAAAGCCGATCTGGCAGTGACTGATTTTAGTCAACAAGTTGAAGCACTGATCCAGCATGCAGTTGCAGAAGATGAAGCAATTACTGTGGTGGGTTATTCACTTGGTGCTGTGATTGCTGCACAAGTAGCTGCGAGTCTTAAACAGCGCGTGGCACGTTTGATTCTGTTAGCAGGTTGGGCAAAAACCAGCTCGGTGCAACAACTACGGACCACGATCTGGCAACGGCTATTTAACGATCAATCCGCAGCTTTACCGCATTTTGTGAATTATTGCCTGTATAGCGATGATTATCTGTCTGTTCGAACTGAAAAACAGGTGCTTGATCTGGCACGCTTCGTTAAGCCTTCTCAAGATGCAGCCAAACAGCGTGAACTGAATTATCGCATTGACATCACCGCCATTTTGCCGAACATCTCTGCGGAGACTTTGATCGTGGCTTGCCGTGAAGACCGGATGGTGCCTTTAGCGCAAGCAAAATTACTGTTTGCTTCGATTCAGAACAGCCGCTATATCGAAATAGCTTCAGGACATGCAATCCATATTGAAGCGCCAGCGGAAGTGGTGCAACTGATCAACCAGTTTAGCCAGCATCCAGAACAGTATCCGGCGAATCAGAAAATCCAGCCCATGATGCCTTAAAAAAAGGAGAAAAATAATGCAAGCTCAAGGACAGCGCAGCAAGATTTTAATTGTAGGCAGCGGTTTTGGTGGATTAGGCATGGCGATCCGTCTTAAACAGCAGGGCATTCACGATTTTAAAATCATTGAACGTGCAGCAGAAGTGGGCGGAACATGGCGTGATAATACCTATCCCGGTGTCGCCTGTGATGTACCGTCACATTTATATTCTTTCTCGTTTATTAAAAATCCCAACTGGTCACGTGTCTTTCCGCAAGGGGCAGAAATTCAACGTTACTTAATTCAATGCTGTGATCAGGAAAATATCCGGCCACATATTGATTTTCATACTCAGCTCGAAAAAGCCAGCTGGAATACCGAAAAACGTATCTGGAATATTCAGACATCTAAAGGTTCTTATGAAGCAAATTTTTTAATTACAGCAACCGGGCATCTGGCAGATGAACATCTGCCACAAATTCCGGGACTAGAAGAATTTCAAGGTCAGGTCATGCATTCTGCACGTTGGAATCACGAAGTGAATCTGGATAATCAGCGTGTGGTTGTCGTGGGTTCAGGGGCTTCAGCTATCCAGCTTGTACCGGAAATTGCCAAAACAGCCAAAAGCCTGACCGTATTGCAGCGCAGTGCACCGTATATCTTGCCGCGACCAGACCGACCTTATTCTGAGTCAGAAAAACAGCTTTTCCGCAAAGATCCGGACAGCATGACAGAGTTAAGACATTCCTTGTTCTGGGGCAATGAATATAATTTTGCCCAGCGCCGTAATCTGAAAAGCCAGATCGAGCGGGTCAAGAAAAACTGCCTGCAATTCTTGAAACACCAGATACCAGATCCCGAATTACAGCGAAAACTCACACCGAATTATGAACCAGGCTGCAAGCGTTTATTGCTGTCCAATGATTATTATCCAACTTTTCTAAAACCGAATGTCACGCTTGAAGATTCAGCTTTGGCCGCCATCACAAAAGACGGTGTAATCAGCAAATCAGGCAATGAATATTCTGCAGATATCATCGTCTTTGCTACTGGATTTGAAGCAGCACGACCACCTTATGCCTCAAAGGTAGTGGGTAAACATGGCCTAAGTCTGGAGCAGCAATGGTCTAGTGGTATGCAGGGTTATCAATCTACGACAGTCCATAATTTTCCAAACCTGTTCATTCTGAATGGTCCTAATACCGGAAGTGGGCATAACTCAGCGCTTTATTTTCTGGAAACCCAGTTTGATCTGGTACTGGACGCCTTGCAGTTTTTTGAACAGGAACAGATTCAGGCCTTTGAAGCTGATCAAGATGCTGAAAATGCCTATATGCAGGAGTTACAGCAGCTTTCCCAAGGCAGTGTCTGGTTATCAGAAAGCTGTAAAAGCTGGTATCTGGACCCGGTGAGCCGCAAGCTGACTTTGGTCTGGCCAGATTATGCGCATTCATTTAGAGACAAAAACCAGCATTTTATTCGCAGTGGTTACCATTATGAATACATGGAAAATGCTCAAAGAAAAGTTGTCTGATTTTTAAATTTTATTCATTAAAAAAACCAGTCTATTTGACTGGTTTTTTATTAAAAGATGATAGAGATTAATCTGCTTTTTGCGGATCATATAAGCGGTCACGTATAAACAGTGCAGGAATCAGACCGCAAATAAAATAGGCACCTGCCATTACCAATAGTCCCGTTCCAATTGAGCCTCCATGGGCAAAATAACCAATAGTGAGTGGGGCAAATACTGCTCCGATACGGCCTATATTGAATGCACCACCTACTGCTGTACCACGAATCGAAGTAGGGAAGCTTTCAGTCATATATGTGGCATTAATGGCAAATGGCATACCATACAAGAAGCCGAACATGAGCATCAGGTACAAAATATTGGTCGGTGTATTGAAATAAATTACAATCGGAAGAAACAGGGCTGTGCCCATGGTTCCAAAAGCGAACAAGGCACGTCGTCCGAAACGATCTGCCAGAATGCCTGCGACGATCTTGGCAAAAATCATGATCATAAACGTGCCAACCATATAGCCAGTCATAGCCTTAAAGCTGATGCCCAGATCCGATTCCAGATAGGCAGGTAACCAGTTACTTAAACCGGCATAGCCAAATTGCAGGGCACCTGCACTTAAAATCCATAGTAAAAACATCCAGCGGTGATTTTTATCTTTGAGAATGACTTTATAAGGATTCTCTTTTTTCACCTTAACTTTGCTAGCTGCTTCCTGACGTTTTAATTCACGTGAACGTAGCCATGAATCCGGTTCAGGAACAAGAAAATAAAGCAGAAAAGCCAGAACAATAGGGCAAATGGTAATCCAGTACAGCATACGCCAGCCATATTCAGGAATAATCCAACCCGCCAGTAAAGTTGCACATAATGAACCTAGGGTAAAACCGGTCATAAGTGCCGCCAGAACAGTTGTCCGGTATTTTGTCGGAACATATTCTGACATTAAGGTATTACAGGCGATGTATAGGGAACCCAGTCCAATAGCTGCAATACTGCGGATAATTAAAAACTGATGGTAAGATTCTACAAAGCCCAAGGTGCAGGATAAGCTGGAAGCAAGAATCATATAAAATACAATAACTTTCACCCGGCCAAAACGGTCACAGGCCCAACCGCCAATTAATCCGCCAATCACTCCACCGACCAGACTCCAGCTCCCTAAGGCACCTGCCTGAACGGTGGTTAAATTAAATTCAGCTTTGATACTGGTGAGGCTATAGGCCAAAAAAGCCAGATCAACACCGTCTGCAAGTAAAATAAGAAAACATAGAATAAACGCGGTCATCCATATTTTTTTAGGCTGAACTGTGACCCGTTCAGCTTCTAGCACTGAAGTTTCATACGTCATCATCGACATCCTTTTCTTGTTACGTTGTTGTTTTATAAGAATGAATCCACATTCTTTTGTTGCTTTTGCTGATTTATTATTTCGCTATAAGAAATGTTGTATTATTAATTGATAAAATATATCCAAATAATTAGCCATAAAATTCGTGATTTTATTTGTAAAAATTTGAAATTAGCCAAATATTGCATTGATTTGGGAGGAAAGATAACGTTATTATTTTTTAATCAAAATAAAGTTTCACGATACAAAATAAATTTAAAATCAAGGATAGGAGTGCTGTAATGACTAGTCAGCCATGGATGGAAGAATATAAAAAATGGAACGTCAATCCGGAATTTACCCGGCCTGACCCTGATAAAACTTTGAGCACAACGATTGCTGAGAACCTGCTTAAATTTAAGGATAAAACCGCATTTTTCTATCTGGATCGAAAGTTCAGCTATCAGGATATTGACGTTTATAGCCAGAAACTGGCGACCTATCTTCAAAATCTAGGCTTGGCAGCCGGTAGCCGCATCGCGGTGATGTTGCCGAATATTATTCAATATCCGATTGCGACTTTCGCGATTATTCGTGCGGGTTATATTCTGGTTAATGTAAACCCGATGTACACCCAGCGTGAGTTGTATCATCAAGTTCAGGATTCAGGAGCAGAAGCCTTGATTATTCTGGGCTCAACCTTAGAACAGTTAAATAATCTGGATGAATGTTCTGCGCTAAAACATGTGATTTCTACCCATCCGCTCGATTTCATTCAGGATCAGTCAGTTTCAATTTATAGCCAAACAGCGCAATATCCTGATAAACATTTTTCTGACTTTAAGCAGGCCATTGATCAGGTACAGGTGATTGATTTTGTAGCGCCTGTACAGCAGCAGGAAGATACTGTCATTCTGCAATATACCGGTGGGACTACAGGTGTTTCCAAAGGGGCTGAACTCAGTCATCGCAATATCTTATTTAATATTGCCCAGAACAGTACGGTGTTCATTAGCCATTTTGGCGATCGTTATGCCACTGAAGAAGAATATGTGTTTTGTGCCTTGCCGCTGTATCACATTTATGGTTTTACTATTTGCCTGTTCAGTTATGGTCTGAGTCGCGGTTTTGCCAATGTCCTGATTCCAAATCCAAGAGATCTGGATGCATTGGTAGATCAATATCATAAACATCCTCCGACGGTGTTTCCGGGCGTGAATACCATGTTTAATGCATTGGCTCATCATCCACGTTTTCGCGAGCTGGATCACTCACGCCTAAAAACCACGACAGGTGGCGGTGCATCTGTTTTAAAAAATACGGCAGAATTATGGTATGAAGTCACAGGCTGTCATATCTATGAAGGCTACGGTCTTTCTGAGACCTCACCAACGGCAACATTTAACCCGCCTTTAAGCAAGCGCTTTAGCGGTAGTATTGGTTTGCCATTGGCAGGCACAGAAATTCAGATTCTGGATGATGAAGGAAAATCTGTAGCCCTTCATCAGGCTGGGGAAATTGCTATTCGCGGCCCTCAGTTGATGAAAGGTTATTGGAAGCAACCGGAAGCAACAGCACAGGTATTTACCAAAGATGGTTTCTTTCTGACAGGTGATATCGGCTGTATGGACGAGAAGGGTTATATCACCATTCTGGACCGTAAAAAGGACATGATTCTGGTCTCTGGATTTAACGTTTATCCAAATGAGCTGGAAGGTGTTTTATCCAAACATCCTAAAGTACTGGAATGTGCCGTCATTGGGGTGGATGATGAAAAATCTGGACAAGTCCCGAAAGCCTTTATTGTAAAACAGGATACCAGTCTGACCGTGAATGAAGTCATGACTTATCTGAGACTAAAACTGACCAGTTATAAGCTGCCAAAATATATTGAGTTTGTGTCTGGATTGCCAAAGTCTGCAGTCGGTAAAATTCTACGTCGTGAGTTGCCTAAAACCGTGCAGCCAGATGCTAAAGCCTGCTAAGGAATAATAAACATCTGGCTGATCACGGTCAAAAGGCTTTGTTACACAAACTTATTCATGATGGCTTATTCAGCAATATAGTTTCCAAATGAATAAGCCCATCCTTAAAAGTCTATCGTAAAACGAATTGGTCGTCTTACAATAAAGCCTTGATTATTCAAGGCAACATATCGATATGGGGTGACCTGACTACGGCGTTGTTGTACAAAGATTAAAAAGTAGAATTCCCTTAAGTACCTCAAAATTAAGTGGTAACTTGGGTATGAGGACGGCCTAGCTCCGTAAACTTATTTGAGACGGTCACACGTGCATGAATCTCATTGACTTGGCTGTCAAAATTTCTTGAGTAACTTGATACAATGCACCTTGGTCTCAACCAAGCTTCGCCGATGATAGCCTTACCATTTTTTCCATAGTATTCTGCCTAAATGTTTAACTGTTCGAAGTAATTCATTTCTCTCTTGAGAATGTGCTTTTGTATCTTTCCAAGGTCTTGCATTTTTTCTGGGGGGAATAACTGCATGAGCTTTTCTAGATGCAATCAATTGATTGCATTGCTTTGTATCATGTACTCAATTTAACATAATCTATATTATACGAATTGAATTTGTTAGAACCCATTTAAAGTGTCTATATTCTCACCAATAAAAATGTCTAGTTTATGATGGTTTTTATCACCATGGACTGGATATAAATATAGATGCTGATCACTATGTCTGACAAAGAAATTCAACGGCTTGCAGTTCTGCAAGACGTTCGAGATTATCGTATTACCCAGGTCCGTGCTGCTGAAATCCTAAATCTTTCCACCCGTCAAATTACCCGGTTATTGCAGAAGCTCAATCAAGATGGTGTCTCAGGTATGGCACATGCCAGTCGTGGTCAACCTGGCCATCGTCGCCATGATGACTTGTTAAAATCAAAGTGCCTTTCCATTATTGCTGAACATTTGCTGGGCTTTGGACCCACCTTGGCGCATGAGAAGCTCAGCAGCATGTTTGACCTGAATATCCCGGTAGAAACGCTTCGGCTCTGGATGACGGCCAATGACCTGTGGATTCCGCGATCCAAGCGCCTGAAGCGCCCATATCAGCCACGTTATAACCGGGATTGCTTCGGTGAACTGATCCAAATTGATGGCTCATATCATGACTGGTTTGAAGGTCGAGCTGCAAAATGCTGCTTGTTGGTTTATATCGATGATGCTACTGGAAAGCTGTTGCATCTGCGCTTTTGTGAGGCTGAAACGACCTTTGACTACATGCTTTCAACCCGAGCCTACATTGAACAATACGGCAAACCTCTAGCCTTTTATAGCGACAAGCATTCGGTATTCAGAGTTAATCAAAAATCCAGGCAAGACAGCCAGATTACGCAATTTGGGCGGATTCTGAATAATTTGAACATCGATATTATCTTTGCCAACTCACCCCAAGCCAAAGGTCGTGTGGAACGTGCCAACAGAACCCTTCAGGACCGTCTGATCAAGGAGATGCGCCTGGAAGGCATCGGTTCGATTGCAGAGGCCAATATATGGTTACCCTGCTTTATTGAGCAGTTCAATCAGAAGTTCGCCAAATGTGCGCGAAACTCAAAGAACCTGCATCGGCCATTAAGCGAATCTGATCTTGAACTGGATGATATTTTTACCTGGCAGGAACCGCGTAAGGTCACCAAGAATCTGACCCTGACCTATGACAAGTGTATTTATATGCTTGAACCGACAGAGCTGAATCATAAGCTTGTTGGGCAATACATTTCATTTCTGGAGTACCCGGATGGTACTGTGGCAATCATGCATGAAGGACGGAAGATCAACTATAGCGTCTTCAATAAACTGGCTGGACTACAGCAGAATGAAGTGGTTGAGAATAAAAGATTAGGTTCGGTCCTGGCCCATATCCAGCAGCAACATGAGGAATTGGAGAAACAGAATAAACGTTCCCGTCTCAAGAAAAGTATGCCGAGTCGTAAAGCTCAGAAAGTTGTTATTGAACAAAGAAATTTAAATCCTGTACTTGACTCTTGTAGTTAAAAACAGGACATTTTAAATGGTTTATCGCACAGACATTTTAATTGGTGAATAACAAAAAAAACCTGGGCACCAACCCAGGTCTAAAATTTAAAAAACAGATAAATATCAGTGCAATAAACTCATTTTTCTAATTTCGCATAACGCGTATTATGTTAATTTTAGGAAAGCTCACTAATCATCAAATTAAAAATATAAGAGAGACTTATGGACTCATATCTTAATTCAGGGGCTGGTTTTCCTGCTGGAACACGTATAAATACAGACAAAGGTTTAATCGCCATTCAGAACATTAAAGTCGGAGATTTAGTACTGTCAAAGCCAAAAAATGGTGACGGAGAGTTATGCTATAAACCTGTTATAAGAATATCTACTTGTGAGAATAGTGAGATTTGGGAGCTAACCTATTTCCAAATTAAAGCAAATACAGATTTATCAAAATTAAATAAAAGCAAATTATTGCAACTTTCTCGCAAAGGAAAAATGGTCAGTAATATGCTGAGGTCTAATCAGACATTCTGGGTTAAGAATATTGGATGGACGCGCTTGGATGAGTTGAAGAACGGTCAAGCTATAGAAACATCTGATCAAGAAATCATTGGTCTTGTTTTTATGGTGAATCCATTACGAAAAACAAGTATGGAAAATGTGGCTGGAAGTTACCATCCTAGCAATATATTTAATGCGGATAAAAAAGGTTTTGATATTGAAAATGTTGAATATTTTACTTTTATCAAATATGGCTTAGAAGGACCTATCGAATGTATAGGTGATGATAATGTACCTAGTCCAATATGTGTTAATGGTGAAAGTGTTCACGTTCTCTCAGAGACATTCCGATTAAAAACTTACAGCTTTGACGTTGAGGATGATTATACTTGCTTTATTACGAAGCTAGGATTGTGGGTTAATAATACTGCCTATAAATAATATAAGAAATAAATTACTAATTTTCTTATTTAACATAATAGAGGTTATACGAAATGATTTTTAAAATATCTTTTTTTTTCATATAGTTAAAAAATTTCAACCGACCTCAAAAACAGTAAAAGCTGACTTGGAAACAAGTCGGCTTTTTTATGCGCAGTTTTGATATATTCTGCCAATAAAATTGATCAATATTTAATCAAATTGTCATTTTTCTCTGCGTTATCAAGACAGCGCTGGCTTAAATTATCCCCAATTTCTGCGGACAACTCTTGGGATAAAAATCCACCAATTTTGTACGCCTGAGCGCACATGAATTTAGGGATTTTGCGGATGTTCACAATCCCCTGTATTCAATATCATGAAGTCATAAGAGAACAGGATGTTCCGCAGAATAAAAATAAATAATCGCACAAGGATCGGCGGCACGACAGGAGTTATGCCAAGCGAACCAATACGAAAAAGCCCGACAGGATGTCGGGCTTTTTTATTAATTAGATTATTCCTCTATCAACTTAGCTGGAAGATCAAACTTCTCTAGGATTTTTTCTAACTGTTTAGCTTTTTCTTGTCCATCAATCACAATGAAATAATTATTTTCATAATAAAGATGAATAAGATACAGATTATGCTCTCTTAAATGATCTGCTATTTTTCCAGCAATGAGTGGATCGGTATCATCTAAAGGGGAAAATTCACTTTCGAAGTCTTCATCATCTTCGTGTGCTTCTTCCTCTTCTTCATATTTTTGAATAATTGAAAAGGCATCTTTTAAAGGTTTTTCTATATTTATATTTTTTGTTTTTAGAGGTAGTAAGTTATTAAATCCTTTTAAAATATATGGCATTCCCCAATCTTTTGTTTCGACAGAAATCATATAAGAGTCATCTAACCAGTTGTACAAAAAAGTAGTTATATCTTCTTCATCGAATGACTGCGGAATACTTATAGATTGTATTTCTGGTACTGCTAAGATTACTTGATCGTACAATGTTTTATTCATTTTTAGGAGCCGTTCTGTAGATTTTGAGCTTCCAGGCTCTTGAGCATATACGAAAGATACGCAATGAATACCTAAGATTAAGCACAATAATATTTTATTCATAGTTTTATTGAACGTTATTTTTTGATTTCGCATAAGAGATTTTATGTTAAATATTAAACAGACTAAATAATCAGAGAAAAATAATGGGAATCGAATATTTTATTATTGGAATGAGTAGTAAAGGTGCAGCCACTAAAGAAGAAGTCTTAGAAATTTTTAGCCCTTATTGTATTGAAAAAGAAGAAAATTATTACTTATTAGATTATGGTGATGAGGTCCATAAGGAACATATAGTTCATAATCAATGCCACTTTTATATTGATTTTTATGAAGATAATTTAGCTGTAAAAGATGTAACGATTATTAAGCCATGTGGAGATTTAAAAATGGAACAATCTGTTTTTCAGCTAATACATTTATTTCCTATGATTGTTACTTATCCAGTGGATCCACTCCTAGTCATTACAGCAAATCAAAAATGTATGATGTGTGCTTAAAAAACAGGAGGGTTTAACTTGGTAAACTATACATACTCATTAGGAGTTTACCATGAGCAAGAAACAGAAGACTTACACCGCAGAATTTAAAGCTGAAGCCATAAAAGCCATT
>NZ_VPDZ01000024.1:0-22338 GCF_013417465.1 Acinetobacter sp. YH12251
TTATAATCAGCGAAGAATTCAAAAAGGCTTGGATTTTAAGACACCAAATCAAATGGCAGAAGACTTTTATCGGTTAGCTGCCTAGAATCTCCCAAGTGAAAGTCTCCTGCTAATTCAGCACACATCACTGTTGATAAATTTTCTAAACAAAAAGGATCAAACTAATCTATAAGCTTTGTGGGTTAGAAAAAAAATAACTCACTTTGCATTGATCATATTTAAATTCTTGTTTTATCCATAGCACTAACCTATTAATTTTAAAAAATAATAGGTACTGGCTAAATAGCAAATCGATACATATCTTTTTCATAGAGGAAATATGATTTTAGTAAGTTCTTGTCTGGCTGGCTTAAAGGTACGTTATAACGGGACGCATAGCTTAAACGAAAAAATCGAAAAATTAGTCAAAGATGGAAAAGCTACTATGGTATGTCCAGAGATTCTTGGCGGTTTATCAACACCACGCGAACCTGCCGAGATTTCGGGAGGTAATGGCGATGATGTCTTAGATGGAAAAGCCTGTGTAATTGAAAAATCAGGAAAGGATGTGACTTCAATCTATATTGAAGGGGCATATAGAACTTTAAAAAAAGTTCAATTATTAAAAGCTACTCTGGTAGTGCTTAAAGAAAATAGCCCTTCATGTGGTAGTTCAATGATTTACGATGGTCAATTTAATGGGAATAAGATCTATGGCAATGGAGTTACCTCCGCTTTGCTTAAACGTCATAATATAAAAGTCATTTCAGAAGAAACTTTTTGGCAACTTTTACCCTAGTTCCTCCGCTTTTATTTAAAATCTTCATGCAACTCCAACCACGCCCCCCTTTGCAATATCAAGTCTCTTCGGTATTTAGAGATATAGTGAGGTAATAATCTAAGAAGCATATCCATTACTTCCACATCAGTTAAAAAGTAGTGGTTCAATTTTATGCTGTAATTCTTTAACAATTTTAGCAAGCTGATCATGTAAAACTAACCAACATTGCTCATGACCTTGCCCAATATATTCATCTATTATGAGTTGCAAAATGTCTTGATCTATCTGACTTAAGAATTCTAAAAACCATGTCGCAGCAACATCCTTGGCAACTATTGTTTTATGATCTAATGTATAAGCTATACGGCATAGCGCTAAAATTTGATTACATTCATCCTGATCGTCTTTCCAATGAGCAATAATTTGTGGATAAGTTTTTTGCATGGCAAATATTAATTGTTCATAGCTAATTGGATTTAACCAATCGCAAATATCAGGTCCAAAGATAGTAATGTTATGTAATTGGGCAGTTTTAAGTAAAATACTAATATCTGGATCAGATTGACTATAAAGTAATTCACCTTTGAGTAATTCTTCTCTCAACCACTCGCCATATTGTAGCTGATATGTATATGGATGATTTTTATTGGTAATACTCCCTTTTTCTAATATCGTAATTTCTAAGGCACGCGCTGTAGCATGACCAATCGGAACAGATATATTTAGAAAATTCTGCGCTAATTGTTTTCTTTCCTGATCGGTAATTTCACGTTCAATAATAACTAAAATATCAAGATCACTTTTATGTTTTAAACCACCATCAACATACGAACCATATAAATAAATAGCATAAAGCTTATCTTTAAAATTTTTTTGTAAAAGCTGTTTTACACTTTCAACTTGGCGACACTCTTCATCATTTAAGCTTTGCATATGATTTTTAATTTAAAAAAATAAGTAATGAATTCATAGAGCATTATACAGAATAAGTGTAAATAATTTAATCAATTAGTAAATAACATACTATTTTTACAATATATTTACTTTCAATATAGAGTTTAATACATAAAACTCTATCAATCAAAAAAAGCTTGAAACAACATCTGAATAGTAAGAGTCATTTCCTCCTCTGTTTGTAATGATATTTTATAAAATTCAATATTAGATCTGCAGAGAAAAACTTATCAAACTAAGTATTGGCTAGTCTTTTTCTTCGAAAAACTTATCAAACGAAGTATTAAGTTAATCTTTTTCTTCAACTTCTTCCTTAAACTCAAACAAATCATTCATCGTACAGTTAAAGTACTTACACAACTTATCGGCGACTGGTAATTCAATACGTACAGCACGGTCATAATACATACTTGTGAGCGTGTTGCGATTGATACCTGTTGCATGCACCACTTCACTTAATTTTAAAATTTTTCTATCGCCCATGAGGCTAGATAACTTACAAGTAATCATATTTAAATTAATTTACAAAAAATAACTTGCTGTGGGTTATTTGAAGTTGTTGACTGAGTAATACTTTGCTAAAATTAACCTACAGCAGGTTATTACAACTTATAGAAAGTATATTTTATCCATTTCAACTAAATTATAACTTTTTAAATATAAGGATTGAACCTGCATTAGATTATTTTGTGGAGATGACCGCCGTGTTACCAAATGAGTTATTGATCAGCCAGCAAGCTCGTGACTTAGGAAATCAATTAATTAAAGAAATGAACATCAATAGAAGTTATGGAATGGCTAATTTTCTTGGAGTAAATACTTGCTATGATAATCATCAGGCTGTACTTATTTGGACATTTCAACTGCTTGAAAGGGAACCTGCCTTAAATGAATTAGCAGAAATTAAAAAATATTTTCTTTTAATCTTTCCAGATAGTGTTTATCAATTAGCCTAAGTTGTTTTTAAAATTAATTTATTAAATAAAAAGCACTAAATCAAAGAAAGCTTTATTTAAAAATACCTATTAATTCAAAAACATACCATTTACTGAATATATGAAGCATAGGTTCCTGCTCTATCACTCACTCGTACTAAAATTACATCGCTCTTTTTACTGATACTAAACAATTTATGTCCACGCCACGTTCTGCGGCTTCGAGGGCTAGTTTTTGTTGAACCACTGAGAACAAGGACAACAAACTGCCTACTATATTTTCCCGGAGAGTGGTGTAGGAACTTTTTCATTATTGCTAATCATATCAGCGACAACATCAGCAACGAGCTCCTCTATTCCTGAGAATGCTTTAGACTGATCCGCATCAAGCCAAGACAATGATGGAAACTCAGCACATCATTCGTTTAAGACCTATTTTAATGACGGCACTGGTCGCAAGTTTAGGTTTTATTCCAATGGCGTTAAACACTGGAATTGGTGCAGAAGTACAACGACCACTAGCAACAGTTGTTATCGGCGGTATTGTATCTTCTACAATTTTAACTTTGTTTGTATTGCCTATTTTATATCAATGGGCGCATGGCTCTGAGAGTAGCAAACAGCAATCCGACGAAATTTAAAATCAAAAAAAGCAGCTTAATTACTAGGTTATGCCTAATTAAGCTGCTTTTAATATTGTATGCCCAACATTTTATTGATAAAGCTTACTGCGCTTCATCCCGACAATTTTCATTTAAAAACTCAAACTCTATCGTTGTATGCGATAAATGATAGGAAGATAATTTAGCTGCAACTTCTTGTTTAAGCCTAATTAATTCTTTAACGTCAAAGTTGTCACTCAGCTCAAGGTGCGCTGTTAAAACGTGACTTTCACCATCTAGTGACCAAAAGTGCATGTGGTGGATACCATTAACTTCAGGAAATTCCATTAGTGATAGTTTAATACGCTTTTGAGTCTCTTTATCGGGTGCAGCTTGAAGAAATAAAACGAGTGTTGATTTCAGGTTTTTGAAAACATTAAACAAGATGAACAGCGTGAACCCTATTGATAAAAGGGGATCTAATATCGGCAGTTCAGCGAACAACAGTACGATAGAGACTATAAGAACGGCAACCCATCCAAGTACATCTTCAAGAAGGTGCCATGTCAGCACTTTCTCATTTAATGTTTCACCCGCTTTTAATTTTAATACAGCATATCCGTTAACGGCAACGCCGAGTATCGCTAGCCCTAACATCCCCTCGACTACAGGCATTTCAGGATTGGACAGCTTTGGAATTGCTTCAAATAAAATCCAAATTGAGCCAATGATTAAAACAATACTGTTTATCAATGCGCCAAAGAGAGTAAGTCTACGATAACCATAACTAAACTTATCTGATGCTTCTTTATCTGAAAAACGACTTAAAATCCACGCAAAACCTATTGAAAGACTATCACCAAGATCGTGAACTGCATCTGCCATTATCGCCGTACTGTTAGTGAGCCAACCACCTATAAATTCGATAATAGTGAATGTCACATTAAGGAAAAATGCCCAACCAATACGGTCATCTTTACCATGTTGATGACTATGATTATGGTTGTGCATTTTGTACCTCTAGTACTTTTCTATTTCTTAGTTTTGATACATTCATATTAATCAAGTGACGTATCAAGCGTTGATATATCCAGCGTTTGAACCCCGACAAGTTAGTCCCTTTTTCGAGATAGAACTCATCAGGGGAATCATAAAGCCCAAAGTCATCATGAATACCTTCTTTTTGAATATAGGTATTTTCTCCACGCCAATCTGTATCTGGTGATGAAAAGCACTTTGTTGCAACACCATAACCACAAAAATCATCTTTTACTTGGTCAAATTTCTCCTGTAGAGAGCTTAAGTATTGCTCATCCAATATAAAGCCCTCTAAGTTTATCCAACGCCCTTCAAAGTAAACTTCTACCCAACTATGAATGATGTATTTAGGTGCTAACCAAAATACATAGCTTGGGATAGCACCTTTTTGTAGTTGCTGGTCTATGGTAAACCCATGAAATCGGCATTGAATGCCTAGTCCACGCAATAGTGCCATTAACAGATTACCCTTAGTATTACATTGTCCATAACCATCTGCTAGCACATCGCTTGCTGCAATATCATCGCTTTCATTATAACCAAAGAAAATCTCATCTTTTACAAACTGATAAGCGGCACCAATTTTGTTGAAGTTATCCAAGTTTTTCCACCTACGTTGATCGATCAAGGATTGGATATCTTTGTGTTCAAAATTAACGATATTCGTATTGTTTAAATATTTCTCAGTCATTTTTTATATATCCTTTTCGTTGCATACTTATACTATAGACTCTATAGTAACTATAGAGTCAAATGTCTGGGGGAAATTGATGAAAATAGGCGAATTGTCAAAAAAATCGGGCTGTTCAATACAAACGATTAGATATTATGAAAGAGAAGGATTACTGTTAAATCCAAATCGTTCAGAAGGTAATTTCAGGCTGTATGATAGCAAAGCACTTAAACAATTGGAATTCGTAAAGCATTGTCGCAGCCTAGATATATCACTCAATGATATTAAACGTCTTATCGAATTAAAAAATAAGCCAGAAGAAAGCTGCTCTAGCGTTAATGCATTAATTGATCAGCAACTTGCACTAGTGAATAAACGCATGAAAGAATTAAGGGCGCTTAAAGCTGAATTACAACAAATGGCTAGTGCTTGTGGTTCGAACAACCCAACATACTCATTATATTCTGCTGACCATGTAACACGGCAAGTATATTGTTTACTATCCATTTGAAACCCCATAATGTTTTAAGTCTATGTATAAAAGTACGATTTTCACTTAGCAGTACTTAAATAATCACCCCACCACTGCATCATTTCAGTCCGCTGGGCTAAATAGTCAGCGTGATTATAGCTGGCACGGGTACGGTTCTTATCAATATGTGAAAGTTGTGCCTCAATCCAGTTATCCTGGAACAAACCTGAGTCATTCAAAATGGTACTAAAAGTGGAACGTAGTCCATGAGAGGATAATTGATGTTTTCCATAGCCCATCTTACGTATAGCCATATTTAATGTATTAAAATGAATCGGTTGATTATGTTTCCGTGGGCTAGCAAAAATGTACTTTTCACCGTATGACCATTGCATGACGTCTTTTAAAATATCTAAAGCCTGATCTGAAAGTGGAACTAAGAAGTCGGGAATCTCATGGCCTAATATGACTTTTCGTCGAAACTGTTTAATATGCAAGGCAGGTATTTTCCAGACTTTTTCATTTAAATCAAAATGATGAGGCTCAGCCAATAACAATTCAGCCCCTCGCACGCCAGTATGTAATTTGAACAGCAGTGCTTTTTTAATAATCGGATGGGCATCCAATTTTTGTAATTTATACTTAAAATCAGATATATCCTCCGCTTTCAAATACGGATAATTTTTCTTGATTTTACTGTTAATGGCGATTTTATTTAAACCATGCGCGATGTTGAATTCACAATAACCCATCGCTACAGCGTAGTCATAAATTTGGTTCAAATAACTACAAGCTTTCTTGACAGGTTCTTTTACTTGGCGTCCCTCTATTTTTTTGATTACTGAAACCAGGTCATAACGCTTGATGTTTTGAAAAGGTAGATCCTGAAGGTCTGGATAAATATCTTGCTGTAAGCATCTTTCTGCTAACTGTAGTACACCACAGCGGGGTAGATCGTTGAAGGCATTTTTCAGTTTGAACTGTAACCACTCCTCCCCGACCTTACCAAAGGTGATGACATTAGAGGCAGTATCTTGTTCAAAACAGAAATCATTGTCTTTAAAGTCATCTCTGACTTGTCGTGCCTTTTTCAGCGATAAATCAGGATAACGACCTAACTGAATGCGTCGACGTTTTTTAGTTTGTGGATCTGTATAGCGATAGCACCAAGATTTTCTTCCACTCGGCTCAATCTTCAGGCTAAGCCCATCTTCATCGGATAAAAAACTGGTTTTTTCCTTACAATGAGCTTGGCGAACTTTAATTTCAGTAAGACTCATGGAATTTAAATGAAACCTAACAATGGGTTGATTGGATCAATTATATCAAAATAGAACGCTTTATGTATGATGCGTACACTACGCATCATATATATTTGTAATATATTGTTTTATATATTTAATATTTTAAGTATTTGTATTTTAGTAACCATTATAAGTACCACCTCTTCTTTAAGTTCCCAACAACTCACTTTTTCTGTCATCAATGTTAAATAAGTCTTGTGCTTTAAATTCTTAGATGACCTCCTCTACCCTTTATTATCATTTTTATAAAAGTAACTATATGTACTCATTAAAATTTGTAGAGCTCAAAAACAAAAAAGACCGCTATATAGCAGTCTTTTAACTTAATTAAATAATAATTAATTCATTTTCATCATAAGTGCATAAGCATCACGTTTGTTTTGACGCAATGATTCTATCTCGGACTTCGTCAGCTGTTTTACGAGAGTAATTAACTATAACTAAAAATATAGACAAATATTTGCATAAGTTCTCATTTTGTCTATGTCGATTCAGTAGTGGCAAGGTGGGTATTTATTAGAGATTTAAATGATTATCTTTTGTATTTTAGGTGAGTGTCTTGGTATATTAGCATCCATATCTATTGATTATCCAATCCCTTAACCTAGGCATGACTTTGTGAAATTAACACGCATCCACCATTGTAAAAACTTGAATGTGCAAAAGTACAAACAGCTTGAGAAACAAGCTGTTTTACTTGATCGTATTCGTAGCGAGGTGTGGGCTAAATATGGTGCTATTTCAGGTTTGAATATCAGTGACAGAGCTATTCGTGATGCGTGGATGAAAGAAAGTCGTGACTTTGGTGTTTCTGCAAATGCGTGGAAAGAAACGCTACGTGATTGCATAGGTGATATTAAAGCCTATCGAGAAGCATCAAAAGACAAAGTAAAGCAGGCGATCCGAAAACGCACCTCCTGTAATAATGAACAAAAAAGACTATACACCTTGCTTAAAAAAGATGAATGGATGACTGATAATTTCCTCCATCGTCAAATGCGTAATCACTTTAAGCATGGTGTTAATCACACACATAATCAAATTATTGTTCGTGCGGATATGTGTAAAACTTTTGAGTTAAATGGTCAATGTTGGCTTAAAGTGCCGAGTCTAGTCCCTCGACAAACCATTAAAATTCCACTAAACACCACTGTTGATTTTGCGCCACAAGGCACACTTAGAATCATTCTAAAAAACGGTAATGTTGAAGTTCACTCAACTTATGATGCAGTTGAAACACAGGATTGTGGTCAGGAAACCGTAGGTGTTGATAAAGGTTATTCAGAAGCCTTTGTGGATTCTGATGGTGAAGTATATGGCAATGGTTTAGGTAAATTGATCTCAAGTGAATCAGACTACCTAAATCAAAAGTACAAACGTAGAAATAAGCTCAGAGCGATTTCTAAAGCCAAACCGCACAAGAAACAGAAAATTGAGTTAAATAATCTAGGTCGAAAAAAACTAGATAAGCGACAAGATACTCAAAAAGCAAAGCTCAAAACATTAATATTTACAGCAACTCACAAGTTGGTTGATAAAGCCAAAGTGATTGTTGCGGAAGATTTAACATCCCCAATTCAAAGTAAACGCAACTATGGCAAAAACACCAATAGACGCTTAAATACATGGGCTAAAGGTTTGTTAGCTAATGCCCTAACTTCTATATCTCACCGTAGAGGTTCTACGGTGCATCTAGTCAATTCTGCATATACTTCGCAAAGTGATTCTTTCTTGCATGGCCTTTTAATAGGTACACGTAAGGGAGATCGTTTTCACCGTTTCAATGGGGAAGTTGTGCAAGCTGATTGGAATGCTGCGAGAAACGTGCTTGCAAGATTAAACGACAATGAGATAAGTCGTTATACGCCTTACAAAACTGTAAAGCGTATATTGCAAGAACGGACTGACCGCTACAAGTCGGAACTGACCGACTCAGGCTCTAGTTACACGCTTGGCAACAAGACATTAACAGAGTGCGAATTAGTCCTTGAGTATGTTTGAATACATTTTAAGGAACAGTAGGATAAAAACATGCACTTATTTAAATTAACTGACGAACAACTCGCACAAATTCTTATCCCGAAACGATTTGTACCACCTACTCCACCTGAACATGAAGGCAAGAATATGGTCTATGTATTTGATAGTGAGGATAAGTTTGAACTGACTTATGATGAGCTGGTGGAAATCATTAGCAAAGCTAGAATGGCTGGTCCGAAGTTGATACCTGTCTTAGGCACCGTGAATTAAATTGTGCAGTGTTCGCACGCCACTTGAAACATAACTTGATTGGAAATGAATTTGGGCTGAGAAAAATTCAGTTCAAATTTAACCTGACGGGCACACTAAAAAATGGGTAATTGTCAGATCGAGTTTGGACTACAACACTTTAGCTCATCGATTTACCATACCGCTAATCTTCACACCATTTTCGTAAATCCAGCGATCAAACTGTGATACTACATTCCGCTTATTAATCCAAGTCAGCATGGTGCTTTTCATAAAGGCAGTTTACTTATAAACAGGGAAATTTCTAAACAATTCCCCTTTAACATGCTTAGGCTATTTGATCCAGAGTTCATCTTTTTGCATCATTTTTAACATTAAATTAAATATAACCAGCGGAGTAACATTTTTTTTGTTAGAGCCGACAACTCTTTGAAAACTAAATTTAACGGTTCGCTCAGGAGCATCCAAATTAACTGGGTAGTTTTGTTTTTCTAAATACAGATGATCTCCTAACATTGGCTCTATACCAGTAATAAAATTAACAATTTGTTGCTCATCACCTTTCATTCGGCATTGAAAATGTAGAAAATTCTTACGCAGTTTTCCAAATAATAATAATATTTTAAGCGCCTTAACCATGTTCTTTTCTTTCAGTGCATCTTGCTGCCTATCATCTTTATAATGAAAATCAAGGAGAGGAATTATTTCATCTGGACGAGTCAGTTTTTTAGCCTTTTCGTAAAGTTCATCAAACCAACTCTCTTCTAAATTCTTACTATAAACATAATTCGTTTTTAAATTAAATTTTTGGCGATCCATCCATTTAGTGCTCATCCATTGACATCGTTGCATCCATTCTTGAGCTTGGGTATCTTCGCTTAATCGACCTTCTCTAAAACTTATCAAACGTTGAAAAGGTGTCAGAGTACTCTTCTCTATACTAAACTTCTTTTCTTGTCGGCCAGCCATCGTAACTGGCTGTGTTTGCTGATAAGAATTAAACCATTTCTGCTGCTGAGTATAACGATTTAGGTTTATGTAGTCTGTACTTGACTTCACTGGACTAAAACACTGTTCTAATACTTTTTTTGAAATGATACACGGCGAATTATAAATTCGATCGACTGCTAATAAATCCAAAACATGAAGGTAATTTGAAGCCGTTTGCTCAATACTGCTATGCCCCATCCAAGAGGCGAGCACCTGCCATTTATGTTGAATAATCTCTTCTTGAGCACGTGCTTTCATACCAAACAATAAATCCCTCATCTTTTTTGCTTTTACCCAAGGACAATCTGTGTAGGTCTTGATCATTTCTTTTGAACCGAGCAAAGTTATTGCTAGATAGTTAGCAGCACTGTGGCGTAATGTATGAAAACTAAAGCCATGATGCATACCTAATATTTGACTAAACAAATCTACTGTAATTTTGCTGATACATTGATCAGTTAATACACGATGATTCACACTAAAAAGTAGATCATCCTGCTGATTAACCAAATATTGCTCATAACGATGTTGTATGTAACGTTGTACTACTAAAAACTCATGTTCTGACAATGCAATTTTCAATGGTATTTGACGATTCGCACTTCGCGTTTTCAGACGGCGATATGAATTGTCTTGGATATGAAGCGTGATATTATTAAAAACTGTATTTTCTTTTTCTTTATAAAGTAGCTCTGGGCAAATAATATCTTGTATTTTAAGACAACGAACTTCATTTAATCGAAGTCCAGTTCTATAACTTAGTAAATACATCAGCTTTAAACAACTCAGATGATCGACCCACTCTGATGCCGTTGGCTCTTGACTTAAATTTTCTAGTTTTTCCAATAATTTGCCAAATAGCAAAGGACTCACTAGCCGTGCATTGCAAATTTGTAAATGCTTAAAACTTGAATTCTGTAACACCAATACCCCTGGAGCATCATAATTCTCTATACAGAATTGATGAAAATCTTTTAGGCGACCAAAACGGTATTCTGCGCTTTGGTGCATCTTACGAGAGGTTTTTCCTTTCACCGAATCTCGTTGAACTGCTTTTTCATCACGTTCACTGCTGTATTTCAATAGCTGCCGATATAAATCCTCATAGTCATCTATGGATTGTTGCTTTAAATCTAATTTATTGAGCCAAATCTCAAATATAAATTCTTTGCCAAACGATCCTAAGTAGCTTTCAATAGTTGATAATTGAAGCCCTCGTTTTTTTAAATGCATTAACCAGTGAATTAAGCGTAGTTGAGCATCAATTAAAGACTTTTCCTCCGTATTAGCATCAACTATCTTCTCCTCTAACACCCTTCTAGTTTCTTGCCAAAAACGTAGCGTGCGTTCTTCTTTATTCCTCTTTTTATCTAAACGCTCAACTTTTTGACCTTTACGTTTCTTTTGACCAAACAACATCAACTCATACGGAATCGTTTGTAATTTGCTTTGAACAGTCGGAACTTCAGGAAGTAACTGCTCTTGTTCAAAATGAATAGGGCGATTATCTGGTTCTGTGACTTGATTGTAATCATTATTCCACAGCAATCTAAATTCGGATGGCCTTAAAGCAACAGTATTAATCTCTTGCTGAAGCACATTACTCAAAAATATATCTATGCTGAGCTTTGGATTAAATTCGAGTACCATTTGCACATCATTAAATGCACGAAATCCACGGCGTTTAATTTGATATTGCAGATCCCCAAGACTTTTTTTCCTGCCTATCTTACTCAAGCTTTCTAAAATACAATCTTCAACTGAATGTTGCAGACAAAATTCTTTCTGAGCAGCTTTCAACTTTTTTAAATATTGCAAAATGAACTGCGCATATGGGTTAAAAAAAACATGTTTCCATTGGTACAACTTTCCCTGTTCTACATCGTTGCCATATTGAGAGTTTTCAACACGATAATGTAGTAACAATGGATTAGTGATTTTTTTGTAGTCCGAATGGTATAACCGAAAACAATTCAGATCTGTACCAAGCTCAATGGCCTCCTGCAATTGCTTCTGAATAGCAATCAAATGCTGTTCATCTGCACAGCCTGAAATATATATAAAACTTAAGCATAAATTTCCCCATAAGTACTTTGGTTCATTCCAATATTCAAATGAATCTTGCCAATACTGCCTTAATTCCTTAAGTACATGGATATGTAGATGCCCCTGTTCTAACCGTGACTCTGTACTCTCAATTTTTCTAGGCAGTACGATCCGTTTAGTATGTGGATTTAGCTTAATTCTGTATGATTTTTTATCTACATTCTGGTTGAATTGCTTCCTTCTTTTATTAAATTCATCTTCAGTAAATTGCATCAGTTTTGATTGTTCGTCTCGGCTCAACTTTTGACTCAAACAATCAACACTATCTTTAATGTCATGCCATTTTTCAGCGATCTGCTGATCAAGTTTTTGCTGCATTTCTTTCGTCAATACTTCAGGTGGAGAAGGCTGTCTATCTAGCGACTTTTTCACCATTTTATGAATATCAACAAATAGATCATCTAGTTGTGGTTTTATTAGTTCTTTGATTTTTTGCATACAACTATTTTCGCTCTAAGTGTTTAATCGATAAAGATTTGACATTATCTTGCAATTGCTGGCGGGCTTGCTGTACATAGACATTCGGGATAAGTGAAGAATGCGGATGAAAAGCCTCTCGGTCACGTTGGTCATGACCATACAGGGCCTGAATTAAGTGAAAAGCTAATGCTGGTTTACCCTCTTGCTGCTCATGCATCAAAAAGTTCATGTCAAAATGACGTAACCAATTCGAATACATATTCTTTGGAAAGACTCCTTGCATATATGAATTCACCCATTTTCTCGATAAAGGGATTAACTTAATTTTCCTGCTCTGCCATTCTTTGACAGTTATCGGCAAGATATCTTTACTAAAAATGACCTTACCAAAAAGATCATTTACAGTTATCTTCTTCTTTGCAAAGACTTGTCTAAAAAATGAACCGTACGCTTCAATAATTTGTTCTAAAAAGGCAGTGTAATTTTGCAGTGTTTTTATGAAAAAATCAGATAAAGGGATAAAACGACCATCTTTTCTTGCTTTACTATTTTTTTTATCATTCACATATAAAAGCTTGAGCTCAACACAATAATCATCCAAATTCCCCAACAGGTTTTTTTTAGGCCGACTTGCCAAACTCAACAAACTGATATGCCACATCCAACACGCATATGCATTAAGTTGATTAATAATGTGCTTATCTTCTTGGATGTTTTCGTGACAATGTCTATGTAAAATATGGAATTGCTCTTTCACAAAATTGGATTCAAGTGCCAGTTGGCTCCCTATCCTTCCTATAGATAATGCAGATTGCACTTTGAATTGTTGTTGCAATATTTTTAGTTCAGCCGTGTCTTCAGTAAAATGTGTGGAATGTGGTGTAAGTGCTTTTTCTAAAAAGGCTAGATATGTGCTACTGAGTTGAGTTTTCGGTAGCCCGCCATAATAGATACCAGGCATGTGATGCTGACTATCCCGCCCAGCAATTACATGAGCAAGATATTCATTATATGTTTCATAATATATATGAAAATATAATTGAGCCTGCAGTTTTTCTACAGTGATCGAACCTACAAACCGATTATCAAGCCAATTCTTAAGTTTCGTATTAATGTGTGTTGATGAAATTAGTGGATTCGATGCTTGTTCTATATAGTCAAACCAAGCAGAAGGTAAATGTAGTTGATGTGTCATCACTTCATTCCACCGCACATGATTTAAGCTCTTAATCTTCTGCTCTGTAATTTTAAGATTTAATTTGAGTAAATATTCGCGACGTCTACTTGAACCATTCTGGATCAAAATTCCATCTTGAATAAGCTCGTTAAAATCCATCAGTGCGACGGGTGATAATCCCGTCAAAAGTGACAATAAACATGCTGCAGCGATTGCAGCATCCCTCCAGTGCCCGGATAACTCGGTTCTCAACACATAAACAATTTGCTTCAGTATATCTGGCGCCAAATAATGTGGATTTGTAACAAAAGGAGCATGACGGCGCTGGCGATGCCGCATTAGATGCGTCGCATTATCGCTGAGTATATAATTTAAATTTTTAGACTTTTCATCTTCTGAATAAAACTCCATTTCAGGATCTAATAGATCAACTTCACCCTCTTCATCTTTGTGAAGAGCGGCATCATAAATACTAATCTTTGCGTTATGTCCAATATCTACTTGCTTACCCGTTTTAATTTCACGAAATTTTTTGAGTTCATTTTTCGTCGGCCATTGCAAAACTTTGCTTTTTTTTGACTTACGCTGACGATGAACTACACGACGATCATCTAGTCTTTTAAAAATTATTAATAGAGCCGATAAATACTCTATGACTTGTACTTGTTCGAAATCTTTAATATTAAAAAGTTGATTACGATCCTCTTTTTTCAAATTACGTTCGTACGTGACATAACAATTTAGCAGCTTACTACATTCATGAAATAATTCAGCATGATTAGAATCCAGCACATATCGTGAGACATAGCGTAATAGGTCACAAACATGTTTTTGCTTATTCTCAGCTTTATCAATTTTTGCAAATTCTTGATACTGCCGATATGTTAAAAAACTCGCTTGTAGAATCAAATAACGTTGCGATGACAGCTCTTGTGTATTACTAGAATCTGGACATGCAAAAAAACTCACAGCAGCTAAAAAAGAATACTTACCGATCTGTCTGGAGCCTGATATATAGCTATAAATTTGTTGTGCTAATTTGTATAGAGCGTAGACATCTTTATACAAATCATCTGATAGATCGACAAATTGTGTATTTACAATATCATCACGTAATAGACAATAATCTTGTTGATATTTTTCTGCTAAATCTAAGAATTGCTCTTGTGTTTCAATGTTTGGCATATTCATTTTCGCTTAATATTTTTATCACGTTGCATTGTTTAAATTCATTGTGATCAGAACGATTTGGTAAAAGTTGATCCTTTATTGAATTCTTTGTTAGCTTAAAAAATCTTGCAAAAAATTTAGCATCCAGTTCTTTCTGAGCTTTTCTTTCAAAGCACAAGTGTTGTTGTGATTTTTCGATAAAATCATCAAGATTATGTATCAACTGTAAGATTGCAACATAATTAGAATGCACACGTAAGCCTGGCTCCGTTTGCATTAATAGCAATATTTTTTGCCAAATTTTCACATAGATTATTTTGAACTTTGCTTGTACTACTACTTTCTGGCTCTGTTTAATCTTTTTGATTTTCAGTAGTTCTGAGTTAATTTTTACTATCTTAAATTGAACATTTTGTCGCTCAAAGCAAAAGGGCATGATAAATTGCCCCATAAATATCTCTATATTTTTTACTAAATAGTCAAATTTTAACATTTTTATCGATATAAAAAATGAGCATATCTTTGTATATTAAAATTCATTTAATTTATCAACTAAATTTTCTCAAAATTACAATTATCAACAAATACATATGGTTTACTTATCATGGGTGGTCTAAATTTTAAGAATTCTTCCACTTTTTTTTAGTTTTCTGTTATTACATGAAACAATACCGTTGTATTACATTTTAGAAATGCTGTGTATGCAGCATTGATCAAAAAGATTCTCTGCTATACTTACTTCACGTGTAGCATCAATGGAGTTTCGAAATGCTCAGAACCACTGAACAGAAAAGAAAATATATTCAAGCGACACGTTCGCAAAACTATCAAGCCAGCCTAAAGCTTGAAGGCATTACAACGACAGCTCAAACAACTCAACAAAGTAAAGCTGAAATCTTGCAAAAATATAAGAAGTATTCGCAACCCGAATCTTAGTCAGGTGCATGTATGGATAAATATGGGGAAATGGGTGACAGCCTGTATTGTTACCCTGGCACAAATATCCTAAAGAACAAACTCAATATTCGTGATGAACAAATTTTAGAACAAGCTGAACTAGAACTGTCTGGATTGGCAAGTAACTTAATTGAATATGCTGAACCACCTTACGACTTACAATACTTAAAATCAATTCATGCGCAGCTCTTTGGCGACTTATACGACTGGGCAGGAAAGTTAAGACAAATCGATATTTCCAAAGGTGACACCCGTTTTTGTAATTTTTCCCGTATTGAAATTGAAACCAATAAACTACTCAAACCGCTTCAAGAAAAAAAATACTTTCAAGGCTTAGCACCACAACAACTGATTCCTCAACTTGCCGACTTGTATTGTGAGCTTAATGTCATACACCCATTCCGTGAAGGTAATGGACGTACACAACGGATTTTCTTTGAGCATCTGATTGCTCATTGTGGTTATGGTATTGATTGGTCTCGCATTGACTCTCAACAACAATGGATTCAAGCCAATATTGAAGGTTTTTATGGTAATTTAAATCCATTAATTAAGATTTTTGAAATATGCTTTATTCAAAATACCTAAAATTTAAGTAGTCGAAGCCCACAATCCTTAATGAGCCATCATCTTTGCTTCAATCCACTGATTAATTTCCCAAATAAACCAACAATCACGATTCTTAGAAATCTTAATACTCTTCGGGTAATTTAGGATCGTAATATTCAGATTACTTATCCAGAATTGAATAGATCGTTAACTTAGATAGACTTTTAAGCAATGTAACTTGCCGCATGTTTATCAACATATGTCTCAAAAAAGTCTGCCCATACATAGATTTATGGTGTTTAGTGCTTAAATTTCAGATTAATCTTCGTCTGATGACCTGAATGGATGTTACAGATTACATGCAGGTGAATTACTCTGTGGCTGTATCATGGCTTTTGTGCAATCCAATCCATTTGATCCGAATGTTCTCTTTTGCAATAAAGCAGCCTCTTCTGCTTTTCCTGAACCAACGAACTATGTCATTGATTTGATTCAACCGACAACAGTGATGCTGAATCAAATCTCCAAAGAAGGGATTAAATGCAAGAAATGTGGTAAGAAAAAGATAGGGGATGGAAGTTATTATCCGTCTAATTGGAACCAGCCCATGAGTCGAGATCAGTTGAGTAAGAATCATTTTAAATGAATAAGAGAAGGATGGCTTACCTCACTTCTCCGAATAACAATGCTATGCTTTTCAACCAAGGTTATAAATTGGCAACTACATTTCATTCTTCTTCATGCTGGTCCTATAGCCTGTAGACAATTACTACATCATTTGCATTCAATGCTCAATACAGCCTGTCAGCAGAACCGCAGCGATACTTTTTTTCGTGCATACATGTAGTGTTTAAATCCATTCATTTTTCAATGATCCTCTGCCGTTTATCACATTTATGGTCGATCTTTAACCTTGTGAAAAATGCACATACCGATCCCTTCAAACTGTCAAATTTATGTATGCATGACATTTAAAGAAAATTATCTGATCAATTTTTTTAGGTAAAATTCATCAAGAAAAAAGTTATTATTATTCATAACATCACCAATAACCACATAAAAACAATAATTTAATAAATTATTCTTCCAATTTTTTTATATTTAGTGTTATTACCTCTAAATCCATGTTTACCACCTTCTATTACATAAGTAATTTAGAAGTATCCACGATATAAATTGCTTGCCCTCACACCTCTCCCCTCTCACGCCCAAAAAATTTATACTGAAAGGCAGATTAAGCCCGTTCGAGTTACATATAGCCGCATGCTATATTGAAAGCATTAAGAAAATATCCTCAATATTTATAGGATTTTTAAAGTATGAACTAATTTTCGAAGAACCCTTTCTAAGTAATGTGACCTATTAGGAAAAATGAAAATACTGAAATCTCCGTATCAACAATCAGTCAAAGTACATCCTGATGATTTTCTGTAACCGATACCCAAGGACTATACCTACCCTTCTGATGTGCTGTGCAACAAAGCCCTCCTTAGCCACACTATAGCTATAGATTAATTCCATTATTTTGTGATTTAATTAAATTATTCATTCTTAAGACCCAATTTAATGGATTTATATTTCACTAAACCAGAAGAAGTTGTGACTCTTTTAGGTGAGCGTTTACGTAAGCAACGACTCTTTCTGGAGATGTCTCAAGCTGAGGTAGCAGCACGCGCTGGTGTCGGCGTGAATACAGTTTCGAATCTTGAAGCGGGACGAAATGTATCTGTTGAAAATTTAGTCCGTATTGCAATGGTCTTGGGTCGATTAAACGAACTTCAGGAACTATTTAAACCTCAGCTTAACAGTGTGAATGACATTCTTCGCTATGAGAGTCAAAGTAAGCGCCACCGTATTAAGAGGAAGGGATAATGCTCAATAGACTTAATGTTTATTACAACGGTTGGGACGAATCATGGTTATGGGGAACGCTGATTAGTTCAACAGCCACGACAGGTAGACCCACCATTGCTTTTGAATATAGTCCAGAAGCAATACAGCAAGGTGTTGAGCTCTCTTCTTACTTGCTGCCTTTAAAAGGTCTACCATTCAGACAAGGTTTTCCTACTCATCAAATGGGACTCCCAGGTCCAGTCTATGACGCTTTACCAGATGGTTGGGGCATGATGTTGATGGATCGATATTTCAAAAAAATTGGCTTAAATTCAGCACGAATTGGACCTTTGGAGCGTCTGACCTATATTAGTAGTCACGCAATGGGTGCCCTCTCCTTTGAACCTTGTGTTGCTGACATGCAAACCTCAGAAAATATCCCTTTACAACAACTGGCCCAGGAAGTTCAAGAAGTACTCAAAGGTGAAGGTGGTGAATTTCTACAGCATTTATTGGTCATGGGTGGCTCCCCTCAAGGTGCCAGACCAAAAGCGTTGGTTTACCGAGATCCTGTCAATTTAGAGTTTTCGACTCAAGATTCTGATCAACATGAAGCCTGGCTGATTAAGTTTCCTGCTCAGCAAGAGCATCCTGAAGTCTGCGCCATTGAAGCCGTCTATGCAGAATGTTTGCGACTTTGTGCAATTGAGACTCCAGATACCCATTTCTTTAATTTGCCCAATGGTTTAACGGCTTTTGCTTCTAAACGATTCGATCGTCAAAATGGTATGCGGATTCCAATGCAGAGTTTGGCTGCATATACAGGAGCAGACTATAAAGTTCCAGGTAGCCTAGACTATCGCAATTTTCTCCGGGCAACCTTGATGTGTACGCAAGATGTACGAGAAAGATTGCATGCTTTTAAACGTGCTGTGTTTAATGTGCTTTTCAATAATCGGGATGACCATACTAAGAACTTTTCATTTCTCATGGAGAAAAATGGTCAATGGAAATTGGCTCCAGCCTATGATGTGACCTTCTGCGAGGGTCCAGGTGGTTATCATCAAATGGACATTATGGGAGAAGCGCTCAATATTTCCCGAAGTGACATACATAAACTCGGTACTTCAGAAGCTAATCTGACTACTCTAGAAGTCGATGAGATCATCTTGACCATGCGTGAAATTGCACTTCAATTTAGTCAAATTGCGCAGCGCCTGTATCCCCATCAAATTCGAGAATCTACCCTACAGATGATTCAATCACGGATTCAACAGAATATTGATTTTTTAACTGAAACCTAAGCGTAAATATAAACTAAGCGCCAACCATCAACTGCAAATAGACTTTGATATAGTTAGTCGCTACATAATCTGTAGAACCTGTGAATTAGCTCTCTTTATAATCACGAATATTAGATGGATCACCGCCAAGATATATTCTGCAAACGTGAAATCACTACATCCAGATCGAAAATCACTAAGAAAAAACTGTCACCAAAAAAAGGTCTGCACTATGGATAGATGCAGACCAAACTCTGGATAACTACCAGCACGAGAAATATGTCGCAATTTTGCATAGACATGAATTTGATAAAATCAGCCCAGAAAGCCAGAAATTCATAAAAACTATTTCATCAATCCCCTATAACTTAATCACGTTCATGGTCGATCTTAAATCTTGTGAAAAGTACTCATGCTGACCTAGCCAAACTGTAAAACTCATGTATTTATAGCCTTTAAATGAATCTTTCAATCGGTATATTTAAGGTAAAAACTAGTAATCAGAAGTTATTATCACCCCCATATAAAACAAGGATCAACTTAAAAACAATAACTTAGTAAATTATTCTTTCATTTTTTTTATATTTAGTGTTATTTTAATGTACTATTCATTGGATATCCCTCTACTTATAAGCCTGTGATCTTGCGAATCAGATGGTTCACTTTAACATTCTCTAAGCTGCCCGAGAATTGCTCTGCTCCCTGCCCTATGGCTTCCAAGAAAACATCAGCCCCGCCATGTGTTTCTTTATCTTTAAAACCTGTCTGAATCACGGCTTCTTGCTGGAAATCATCCGCAGCAGCTCCCGTACACCAACCAGTTTCACTCAAAGGATAAGTAAAACTATATTTCTCACCTTGTTTAGGTTGTGGACCCTGTACTGGATGACAGATATCACTGTCTTTCAAATTGATTACTAGGTCATCCATCCGATTTTGTGTCGGACGCTTTTTGCCCGTACCAAAACCAATAATCGGATAAGGTTGTCCATGAATATCTTTGGCAAAACCCGCACGATCATAGTTTTTAACCAAACCTAGTACACTGGTTTCCTGACCTTGTACATATTTTCCAGTACGCTTGGCATAGCCATTTAAAATTAGAGTGTGATCATGATCTGCAGTTATCACAATCAAGGTATTTTTTAATTCAGGGTCACTTTGTCGAAGTTTTTTAATGGTTGCATCCAAAGCCTCGTTTAGGGCAATTGTATCCTGTAATGCACGCTTAGCATTGGTGTCATGTAAAGCATGGTCTATACGTCCCCCTTCAACCATCAGGAAAAAACCATTTTTATTTTGGGTTAGAATGTCCAAAGCGGCCAACGTCATTTGCTTTAAGCTAGGTTCAGGCAAGTTTTTTTTGGTTCGATCTAAGTCATAATTTAAATGGCTAGTATTAAACAAACCCAATAATTTTTCATTCTTTCCTAACTTCATCTGGGAGAGTTGAGGTTGATCATAGACCACTCGATAGCCTGCTTGTTGCATTTCTGCGATCAAATTCCGTTGGTCTATCCGTTCTCCCCCTTGATCTTTCGGCAGAAATTGACGCTTACCCCCGCCTAGAATCACATCAACCCCATCTTTTAATTTGACGTTATAACGCTGATAGGTATCACCTTGCGAACTTGGTACTAATTGGGATGCTATGTCATTTTCAGCATCACGATGACAAATATGGGCATAAGTCGATGCTGGTGTAGCATGCGTAATGCGAGTTGTTGTGACTACCCCTGTACCCCAACCTCGTGCTTTGGCCAATTCAAGTAAAGTTTGAGTGTCTTGCTTATTCTGGTTCTGAGGATTGGTTCCACATTGATGATTTCCGGCCTGATTTGGTTCTACTGCAATTGTTCCAGTCTGCATGGATATCACTTCATTTTTCATTTTTACACCTGTCATATAGGCACCCATCGATGGTGCGCTATCTGTAACCTGTGCATCTTCTGAGAAAGTACGAACAAATGCTGACTCTGGCAGTTGATCTATCGGCAGTTGGCCATCTTCACCAACAGCATAAATTCGTGCAGCTGTCAGTGTCGTGATACCCATTCCATCTCCCAAGAAAAAAACCACACGGTGGGGCTGTTTTAGTGGTTGTACTGAAGCAGAAGATGATTGAACTAAAGCAGGACTTTGGCAGCCCGTCAAAATAACTGTGCCCAAACTACAGCATGCCAAACTTATTGATTTTTTATTAAATTTTTTCTTATGCCAAAGCATTGCATCGCCTCATCTTAGGATGGTCGAAAAATACGCTTTAAATATTCAATTTACATGACAAATTTATGAAAATATTATTATGACTAATTAGGGTCTGTTGACATTTACTGTGGCTTTGTTGCACAAAGATTTTAAAAGTAGAACTCCCCTAAGCTTCTCAAACTTAAGTGACAACTTGGGTGTGAGGTCTGCCTAAATCCGTAAATTTATTTAATACTGTCACACGAGCATGAATCTCATTCACTTGGCTCTGAAAGTTTCTCGCACTGAGTTTATATGCGGACCAATTCGTTGTACGGTAGATTTTAGTTGCTGGCTTCTTCATTCGGAAATTATATTGCTGAATCAGACCTTACAAACAGCTTTGTGCAACAAAGCCGTCTTTAAGTACTTTTTTTAAAGGAAAAATCATCGACTTAAATCTATATTTCCAACAGTGCCACTTTTATCGCTTTAGCACCTCAACTTATTTAAGTGGCGTAACTTACATAACTTATGCATCCCATTTAAGTGACCTCAGTTATAGTATTCCGTGTCAGGAATTTGTCCACTTATTCCAATGATGATGAGAACTGCAGCATTGACTTAGATCGCCAGTGCTCAGTACTGGCCATCATGTAGCTTTTATCGCTTTAGCGCCTTAACTTATTTAAGTGGCGT
>NZ_VPDZ01000025.1:0-20228 GCF_013417465.1 Acinetobacter sp. YH12251
GTTCCATTTTAGAGATTTGTTTAAGATAAGATATAACTCATTGAGATGTGTCATAGTATTCGTCGTTAGAAAACAATTATTGTGACATTATTTCAATGAGTTATCTATTTTTGTCGTGTACAGAGAATGCATTTATTCCTAAATAAGATTGATTCAATATGAACACATCCAATGATCCTTTACACAATAAATCTTGCTGACATATTGGATTACTATGGCGGCAATGAATGCTTGAGTCGTCAAATTGAAATCTGATGTTTTTGCATAGACCCAAGTATTTAATCATCATTACGATTTTTGCACACTTCACCTTGGACAAGTGAAAAGTAGAAAGCGTCTATTTGTAAGTCTTGCGCCAAAAGACCAAACAGAAATAGTAGCTTAAATCTAGGCGCCCCCTCCTAGCCTCATTATGAATAATTATACCAAACAGTAAACTAGGTTTAAATTAAGCATTTGTATGTTGATTATCATACTAATATTAGTGACCAAAAATCAAAGTACCCTACCCTGCCTTAAATTACATCAAAACGGCTTTGTTGCACAAAGATTTGAAATACAAAGCCCCCTAATTGAGCCAAATTTAAGGCGTAACTTGGGTAAGTGGTCGACCTAATTCCATAAATCTGTTGAGGACTGCTACACGTGCATGAATTTCATTGACTTGGCTATCAAATTTTCTTGCATTGAGTTTATCCCCCAATAATTTGATGCAATGCATCTTAGTTTCGACCAAACTTCGGCAATGATAGCCGGACCATTTTTTCCATAATGTCCTGCCTAAACGTTTAACTGTTCGAAGTAATTCATTTCGTGCTAGCGAGCTGATCTTTCTATCTTTCCATGGTTTCGCATTTTTTCTAGGTGGAATCACCGCGTGCGCTTGCCGATCTGCAATGACCTGACGGCATTGCTTGGTGTCATAAGCTCCATCGGTATAAACAGATTCAATCTGCTCATCTTTTGGAATCTGATTGAGTAAATCACCAAGCACTTGTGAATCACTCACATTATTTGTAGTGAGTTGAATGGCGCGTATTTGAAGGGTTTCAGCATCTATACCAATATGAAGTTTACGCCATTGGCGACGATATTCAGGTCCATGTTTCTTGCGTTTCCATTCGCCCTCACCTAGAAACTTCATGCCTGTAGAGTCTATGAGTAGATGCAGCCCATCGCTACTTTTTTGGTAGCTGATTGCAATATCAATATGCTTTTGTCTTCTACAAAGCGTACTGTAATCTGGTGCGGTCCAATTTAATCCACAAAGTTTAATCAGACTTTGCACAAAGCCAGTGACCATACGTAAAGATAGACGGAATAAGGATTTAATCATTAAGCAGCATTGGATAGCTGCGTCGGAGTAGGTCTGATTTCGCCCTTATTTGCCTTTTGATGGAGCATACCATTGCGTAGCAGGATCAAACCAAATGGCAATATTTCCGCGACTCATGAGTGCTCGGTTATATGCGGGCCAATTGGTTGTGCGATAGATTTTGTGTAGGCTTCTTCATTTGAAAATTATATCGCTGAAAAAGCCTTTACAGATAGGTTTGTGCAACAAAGCCAATTAGAGTAGGAAATTTAATATATATCTACTATAATAAGTAAATATAGCCAAAAATAGAAACTAATATTTTATTTTAATACATATATGAATCAATATTGCACACTTCAAATTTTTCAAAATAACGAATGGCAAGATTGCGCTATCGTTGAATTAATTGCTAATCAAGAGCAGGGCTGGAGAGCATCTACACGAACGTCATACTTATTTGAATATGCTATTGAACATATGGATTTAAGGGATGGTCATGCTCTATCATTCCAATTTCCAGTCAATGTACAAAATAACTTAGAAAACCAATGGCCAGCATTTCTCATGGACTTGCTACCTCAAGGTTATGGGCGAAAGGAGCTTTTAAATCAGCTGGGTTTTTCAATTAATGCAGAAGAACAAGCTGATTGGCCCCTACTGAAATCTGGGGCAGGTAATCCTATTGGTAATCTACGAATTAAAGAAGCTTATGACTGGCTTCAAGATCATTTTCCGACAGTGAAACCTCGTGGATTTAGCCTAAGCGAAATAATTGAAAGGAAAGAAGATTTCATTGAGTCACTTGCATCATATGGCTTATTTGTTGCTGGTTCTTCAGGTGTTCAAGGTGAATGGCCTAAACTATTACTAACACAAGGATATGATGGTCTGTTTTATTTAGATCACAGTCTTCCAGATGAACTAGCAGCAAAGCATTGGCTAGTTAAATTTAGTCGTGGAAATGATCAAAAACTGGAAAAAATACTGTTACATGAAGCAACTTACATGAAAATAGCTCGGTATTTAGGTCTAAGAGTGTTCAAGGACTTGGAACTTCACCAGAGAGCGCTATTTATTCCACGTTTTGATCGCCAAATTATCAATGGTAAAGTCGAAAGAATTGCACAAGAAAGTCTAGCCTCTTTAAGTGGTAAAGCTGGCTTCGGCGTTAAAATGACACATAATCAAATCTGTACATTGATCATGGAATGTTGCTCATCATCAAAAGCTGAAATTTTTGAATATTTGAAACGAGATATCGCTAATGTTGCATTAGGAAATAAAGACAATCATACCCGTAATACCGCAATTCAACGTTTAAATGACGGTACAATTCAATTAACACCCCTCTTCGATTTTGCACCAATGTGGCTTCATCCTGACGGAATTGCACGTACTACACGTTGGGAAAAAGATGACCATGGAGGAATGCCTATATGGGGATCTGTCATAACGCAAATAGAAGAATGTACAGGAATAGATTCAACTGAAATTAAACATACAATGATTCAACAATTGCCACTGTATGAAAATTTGCTCGATGAAATGAAAAAAATAAATATAGATGATGAGATTCTACAAAATAGTCATCATCGTATATTGAATATATGCCAACAGATTCAGGAGCTTTCTAATGGATAAACGTTATAAGCCTATGACGGCAATCGAGCAAATGAATAAACGCTTACAAGTCTTAGAAAATATAAATAACAATCCTGAGTGGCAAATTTACCAGATTGCATCATACATTAGAAAAGAACTACATTTAACATTAAATGAAATGAGTAAAATTACTAAAATAGCACCACAGACTTTACAGAAAATGGAGCAACCTGATAGTAATCCAACATTAGATTCTATAAATAAGTTGTTAAATGCATTTGGTTTAAAATTTATTATTAAATCAAAATAGTTTAATTTAAATTACCTATAAACTAGATTTTGATTTATTTTCTAAATAGTCACCCCACCACTGCATCAGATCAGCTCTTTGTTGAATATAATCTGCATGGTTATAACTAGCACGTGTTTTATTCTTATCTACATGTGAAAGCTGAGCCTCAATCCAACTATCTTGAAATAAGCCAGAATCATTTAAAATAGTACTGAATGTTGATCTTAAACCGTGTGAGGATAGCTCATTTTTTTTGTATCCCATCTTACGAATGGCTGAATTTATTGTGTTAAAATGCAATGGCTTATCTTTAATTTTTGGGCTGGCAAAAACATAACGATCGCCTTGTGACCACTCTAGTGCAGATCTAACAATGCTCACCGCTTGCGATGATAATGGAACTAAAAAATCAGGAATATCATAACCTGCTATCACTTTTCGACGATATTGCTTGATATGTAAAGCAGGTATTTTCCAAAGATTGTTATCAAAATCAAAATGATGAGGTTCTGCAGACAATAACTCTGCCCCCCTGACTCCAGTATATAATTTAAATAGGATTGCTTTTTTTATAATCGGATCTGTATTTAGTTGAGTTATTCTAAGAATAAAATTAGAAATTTCTTCATCTTTTAAATAGGGATAATTTTTCTTTAATTTCCCTTTCAATAATATTTTATTTAGACCATAAGCTTGATTATAATCACAGTATCCCATTGCAACTGCAAAATCATAGATTTGATTTAAATAGCTATACGCTTTTTTTACAGGTTCCTTAACTCCCCTATTTTCAATCTGCTTAATTACCTTAACTAAATCAGTTCTTTTAATTTTACTAAAATCTATATCACCAATAACGGGATAAATGTCATTTATTAAACATGCATTCGCCAATTGGATTATACCACCACGTGGTTGATCTTTAAATGAATTATTTGTTTTAAACTCTAACCATTCTTCACAAACAACTTTAAAAGTTTGAATTTTCTCCTGAACTAAATTTTGTGTAGAAAATTTAGTTGCCTTATAGGAGTCTCTGGCCACTCTAGCCTCTTTGAGATTCATCTCAGGATATGTACCTAGAGTGACTCGTGGTCTTTTACCCGTTTCTGAAACTGAATATCGATAACTCCAAGATTTTTTTCCATTAGGATCGACTTTTAAGCTTAAACCATCATCATCAGCTAAAAAGTAAATTTTTTCTTTTGGATATGACTTTCGTACTTGTGTTTCCGTAAGACTCATAAATTTTTATAAACCAGCATAATGATCCCCATTATCTTAATTATATCAAAAATAAGCATTATTATGTGATGCGTATATTACGCATCACATAAATATTTATATATATGTTTTTTATAAATATTATTGTGATATTCCACATTGTAGTAACCAAAAAAGTAACCACTGTTAAAATCTGTATTAAGCAACAAAAATCAGTGATAGTTAAACACTATTCTGCAATGGGTTTATTTTACAGACCTAGTAACCGAACCTTAATTATTTGAGGCAATATTTCTGTTCTGTCGCATTAAGTCGATCTTCAGCTACTATTGAATTTTGTAGGAGCTGAATATGTCACCAAGGGGGTCATTTTTACACTGCCGCTAACATTGGGTTGAGAATCAGATGCGCCCCTGGGCATTGGGACGTAAGAACTGGCTGTTTGCTGGCTCGCTGCGCAGCGGCCAACGAGCTGCCAATATCATGACTTTAATCCAGTCAGCAAAGCTGAATGGCTTGGATCCATATGCCTATTTAAGTGATGTGCTGAAAAGGCTGCCGACGCATAAAGCGACCCAAATAGAAGAATTACTGCCACATCGCTGGAAATCCAACTCAAATTAAAAAATAGGCATGGGGTTCAGCGGACGCTTACGTAACCTTCACGTTTCAATTGTTGCCAGACCTTACGCACACCATATCGACCTAAACTTTCTTTCCAAATACGTTTGATTTGCTCTGCATGATGTAAATCATGCAGAGCACGTTTCGCTCGATGTTCTGGGTTATCAACGAGATCTAAAGCCCGATAATAGGTCGAAGCTGCAATCGGTAAAATTCTACAAATCGCTTCAACACCATATCGATCTTTATTGTTCTGGATAAAATCCACCATTATTTGTGTGGGCGGTCGAGCTCCGCCTGGGCGAAAAAAGCGGCTGCTTTACGTAGAATTTCATTGGCACGTTTTAATTCTTTAATTTCACGTTCCATTTGCTTCATTTTTTCTTGGTCAGATATCTGTTGTACTTTGGCAGGATTTAGTTGATCCATATGCTTTAAATACCAAACACGCAATGTTTCAGGAGTACAACCCTTGCGCAGCATGCTGCTTGTATCTTGATTGATATAGTGATTAGCTACCACTATACGCAAATTGTAGAGTTTGGAATGCTGCTAAAATCTTAAATTTGAACCTGAGATAAAACCTACAATTTGCCCTTATCCCTCATACAACTCTGAACGGTAACTAAGCACTTTGATGCTGTATTCACAAGGTAAGATGATGGTTAATGGGATAAAAAGCATAGCTTAAACTCAAGGAATATCACCATGATTATGCTAGGTATTGATGTCAGTAAAACCAAAATAGATTGTTGCATTTTCCCTCAAGGTTTGACTGGAAAAAGAAAAAATAAAATATTTACTAATACAGAAAGTGGCTTTGGTAGTCTGCTCAAATGGCTCATCACTCTTAAAATTGAACCTGATCAAGTGACAGCAATCATGGAAGCGACTTCGGTTTATCATGAGAATTTGGGATATTATCTATATGATGCAGGTGTAAAGGTTTGTGTGGCTAATCCTTCACGAGTAAGAGCCTTTGCCAAAGGCATGTCCATGCTAAATAAAACGGATAAAGCTGATAGTGAAGCTCTTTCACGTTATGGTTACACCGCAAAGTTAATCATATGGCAGCCTGAACCTAAAAATGTCAGATTATTAAAAGCTTTACTAGGCAGACGAGATGTCTATCTAGGTAGTCTATTGCAGGAAAAGAATCGACTTGAAAAGGCACAGTCCACTCATACCTCTGTTGTTGTGATTAAATTACTTGAAAAAAATATTGAGTATTTAAATCAGCAACTTGAACATATTGATAAGTTAATAAATGATCACATAGATCAAGATCCAACATTGAAACAGGATTTGAAATTACTGCAAACTATTCCTTCAATCGGTGAACGATCAGGCTTATTACTGTTGGGGTTATTTCATTCGCACAAGTTTGAAAAAGCAAGTCAAGCTGCTGCATATGTAGGTTTGGTTCCAGTACATCAGTTGTCTGGCAGTTCAGTCAACAAGCAAAGTCACTTATCAAAAGCAGGTGACAGTAAAATACGCTCAGTATTGTATATGTCAGCATTAACAGCGATTAAATATAATCCACACATTGAAGCTTTATATCAACGATTATTAAGCCAGGGTAAAAATAAAATGTGTGCTTTAGGTGCTGCAATGCGCAAGCTTATACATCTGTGTTATGGCGTTTTAAAACATCAGACTGCCTATCAAAGAGATTATTTATTGGTCGAATAATCTCAAAACCTGATTGACTACCAAGACGGTATCTCAGGCAGGACACTCTGGAAAAAATGGTCAGGCTATCATCGGCGAAGTCTGGTTGAAACCAAGATGCATTGTATTAAATTACTAGGCGATAAACTCTGCTCAAGAAATTTTGATAGTCAAGTGAATGAGATTCATGCACGCATAGCTGTCTTAAATAAATTCACAGAATTAGGTCGCCCTCATACCCAAGTTGTCACTTAAATATGAGTAGGTATGGGAGATTTTAATTTTGAATATTTGTGCAATAAAGCCCTATGAAATTAACCTACTTCATTACGAATGTTATTCACCATGTGTAATAACCTTGGCGCAATTTCATCCTCCAATTTTTCACGGCCTAAAATAAAACTTGGCCCACCACAGTTAAAGACCAATAAGCCATGCTGTTCATGAAAATATGGCACAGCAACAGAATTTACATCTTTATGCCACTCACCAACCGAAAAGCAATAGCCAAAATCTTGATAATCTTTAAAGGATTGATCTAAATCACGCTTAATTTTAATCCACTCGTCTTTATGCTTTGAGCGAATGGCATCTAGCAAAAATTCACGTTCATCTTCAGGCATAGCTGCTAAACAAGCACGGCCAACCGAACTGAGGTGAATGGGTAAATAGGTTCCCACTTGACGGCGCATTGTGACATTGCCTTTACCCTGCACTACATCTAGATAAATCATATTCAAGCGGTCACGGGTCGCCATGGCAACAGCAGCCTCTGCATAGTCAGCCAGTTCTTTCATATAATGATGTGCAATCGAACGGATCGACACATTCGAAAGCATTGAATAGCCAAAGGACAAAACCCCAACAGAGAGCTGATATTTGCTTGAATTTGGAACCTGTTTTAAATAACCTAAACGTGACAATGTATGCGTTAATCGTGTAATGGTTGGTTTTGGAAGGCCAGTCATCTGCGACAGTTCCAGATTACCCAAATGCTGATGCTTAGGTGTAAAACAGCGTAATAATTCTAATCCGCGCGCAAGCGCAGTAATGTATTGACGATCATTTTCCTCTTGCATGTCTTCAATTGGATGCAAAAGTTCGTGGCGCAAAGGAGCCAACAATTTTTCTTCTTGCTGCAAATCTGTACCGTCTGTCATTCAAAAATCTCTAAATATTCAATAAGCGTACCGCATTGCGAAATTATAATATAGTTAATACCTATATAGCAAAACAGCAACTTTGATAAAAAGTTGCTGTTTTTTCTAAACTTTAAATAATAAAAAAATAGCTCTAAGCGATAATTCCTTTTTCTTTTAAGTCTTTTAGCTGCTCAGCACTCACCACACGCGATAAAATCTCATCCGTATGTTCACCAAGCATTGGTGGCGCTTTTTTATACTCAACCGGCGTTCGTGACAACTTAATCGGTGAACCTATCACTTGTAATTTGTCCTTTAATGGATGCTCCATTTCAATCAACATATTACGTGCTTGAACTTGCGGTTCTTGGAATGCTTGCTCAAGGTTATTAATCAAACCTACTGGAACTTGCACGGCATGAATCGCCTCTACCCAGTGTTTTGCAGTACCACTTAAAAAATGCGCTGCTAGCAAATCACCAATTTCTTGACGATGTTTAATACGTAAGGCATTTGTTGTAAAGCGTGGATCTTCAGGCAATTCAGGCAAACCAATCGCTTGACTTAAAGCAACAAACTGCTTGTCATTACCACATGCAATAATAAAGTCTTGATCTTTAGCTCTAAACACCTGATAAGGAACAATATTCGCATGTGCATTACCATAACGTCCCGGCACTTTGCCTGAAGCTAAGTAATTCATGCCTTGGTTAGCAAGTAAAGCTACTTGCACGTCCAGCAATGCCATATCTACATGCTGCCCTAAACCTGTAATATGACGATTAAGCAATGCTGCCTGAATCGCAATTGTTGAATATAAACCAGTGGTTAAATCAGCAAATGCAACGCCTACTTTTTGCGGGCCACCGCCAGGTAGGTCATCTTTCTCACCAGTCACAGACATTAAACCGCCCATACCCTGCACGATAAAATCATAACCTGGTTCAGGTGCACGTGGACCTGTTTGTCCAAAGCCAGTAATTGAGCAATAAACTAAACGCGGATTAATCTCTTTTAAAGTTTCGTAATCTAAACCGTATTTTTTCAAAGAACCAGCTTTATAATTCTCAATTAATACATCTGATTCTGCCGCTAAAGCACGGACTAATTCCTGACCTTCAGGTGAGGCAATATCAATGGCAATTGACATTTTATTACGGTTAGCAGACTGGTAGTAAGCAGCTTCACGTGTATCTTCGCCTTTGTCATTTTTCATCCAAGGCGGACCCCACATGCGGGTGTCATCACCCGTTTTTGGACGTTCCACTTTTATTACTTCTGCGCCTAAATCTGCAAAGATTTGACCACACCACGGACCTGCTAGTACGCGACTTAAATCAAGTACGCGAATACCCTCTAATGCACCCATGTGTTTTTCCTACTTATACGCTTTCAATAACCATTGCGAGACCTTGTCCCACACCAATACATAAACTGATCACGGCATACTTTTGACCACGACGTTTTAATTCACGTGCTGTACTCAAGGCCAAACGCGCACCCGATGCACCCAATGGATGACCGACAGCAATTGCACCGCCATTTGGATTGACGCGAGAATCATCCAAAGATACATTTAAACCTTTTAAGCAAGCTAAAACTTGAGATGCAAAAGCTTCATTAATCTCAATAATGTCCATATCATCTAAAGTTAAATGGGCACGTTTTAATGCAAGTTTAATTGCATCTACTGGGCCAGCACCCATAATACGCGGTTCAATACCAGCTGCGCCTGACGATAAAATTTTAGCAATCGGCTTAAAGCCTAAGGTCTGTTCTGCTTCTGCTGAACCAATAATCAGTGCGGCTGCACCATCATTAACACCAGATGCATTGCCCGCAGTCACCACACCATCTGCAAACAATGGTTTCAGTTTTTGCAACGCTTCCATATTAGACGAAGGACGTGGATGCTCATCAACTGCTACTAATTTAGGCGGTAATTTGCGACCTTGAGCAACTTCAACTGGGCTAATTTCGCCTTCGAAGAAACCATCGTTACGCGCAGATTCATATTTTGCTTGTGAAGCTGCCGCAAATGTATCTGCATCTTCACGGCTAACACCATATTCAACTGCAACGTTATCACCCGTTTTTGGCATGGTGTCATCACCAAATTGCTTTTCTATTGCAGGGTTTGGAAAACGTGCACCAATGGCTGAGTCAAACACTTTAAAATCACGGCCAAAAGCTTTTTCAGACTTTGCAAATACAAATGGCGCGCGGGACATAGACTCCACACCGCCAGCAATGATAATTTCACCCTCACCGCAGCTGATCGCACGCGCAGCATCAATCACAGCTGCTAAACCAGAAGCACATAAACGGTTTACCGTCTGAGCTGGCGTTTTTACATCTAAACCTGCTAGCAAAGCCGCATGACGTGCAATATTTCGACTATCTTCACCCGCCTGATTGGTATTACCCAAAATCACATCATCGTAAATATTATTCGCTAAATTATGTTTTTCAATTAATGCCTGAATAACTCCAGCAGCCAAGTTATCAGGACGAATTGTTGCTAAGTCACCTGCATGACGACCAAATGGTGTACGTAATCCATCATAAATAAATGCATTTAACATGAAAGTATCCTTATATTCGTTTAAACCGCTGCAGTGTGAAGTAATGAGATATTTAATTGAGCACGACGCTTCAACCAAGGACTTGGACGATAACGCTGATCGCCTGTATTGGCTAAAATACGCTCTAAAATAAGTAAAATACGCTGTGCACCTAGCACATCTCCCCAAGAGATCGGTCCATGCGGATAGCCCAAACCAAGTTTGACGGCCTTATCAATATCCGATGCTGTTGCAATTTGCTGCTGTGCAATATCGCACGCCAAGTTCACAACCATAGCTAAAACACGTTGCGACACAAAACCTATACTTTCAGCAATTACAGTTACGCCATGATCATTTTTAGCAAAGATTGCATGCGCCTGATCTACATACGATTTTTGTGTAACAATCGAAGGCATTAAAGTACGGTGCTTAGTAAAGTCCGTTAGTAAATCAATACTGACAGCCCGTGTTGCGTCCACGCCAAAGCGCAATGCTGCTGTGGTCGTATCCTCACCGTATGTTGCTAAAACAATTAAGCTGTCGACTGCAGGCTTTTCTGCAGCATCAATAATGAAACCATTTTCGTTTAAGTAGTCACGTAAAATCGCCGCATCTTGTTCACAATCCGCTTTAATCCAGACTGGGCTGAATACCGTAATTGCAGGAACAGTTTGAATTGGCTCTTCATTGGTTTTTTGGCCATCTTGATATTTATAGAAGCCCTCTCCAACTTTACGGCCAACCTTTTTACCTGCCAGCATTTGACGTGTTAATGCATGCGGACGGTATCTGTCTTCTTGGTAAAATTGATTAAAAATCGACTCCATGACTGGATGAGATACATCAAGTGCGGTTAAATCAAAAAGTTCTAACGGTCCCATTCTAAAACCAGCGCCTTCACGTAAAATACGGTCAATTTCCGAAATACTGGCAACGCCCTCGCCTAATGCTTTTAACGCTTCAGTTCCATAGGCACGGCCAGCATGATTGACAATAAATCCAGGCGTATCTTTCGTACGGACACCAAAGTGCCCCATACGCTGTGCCAGTTCCAGCAAATCAGCGACGACTGTTTCTTCAGTCGCTAAGCCTGCAATCACTTCCACAATTTTCATTAATGGAACAGGGTTAAAAAAATGAAATCCTGCCATACGGTCTTGATGCTCAAGGTTTGATGCAATTGCGGTTACCGAAAGTGATGATGTATTTGTCGCTAAAATTGTGTCGCTCGATACAATCGTTTCTAGCTGTTTAAACAAATTTTGCTTAATCTCTAGATTCTCGATGATGGCCTCAATTACCATGTCCACGCCAGCAACTTGCTCAATACTGTCTAGAACTTTAAAGCGAGCTAAAGTTTCATTTAAAGCCTCTTCGCTAAACTTACCCTTCGCTTGTAGTTTTTGTAATGTACTTTTCAGTTTATTTAAACCTGCTTCGGCAGCACCTGCTTTGGCATCAAACAAACGCACCTCGAGTCCTGCTTGCGCTGCAATTTGCGCAATGCCCATGCCCATCACACCTGTGCCTATGAGCGCCATAGATTGAATGCTCATGTCTTATTCTCCAGTGTATTGCGCAGGACGCTTTTCAAAGAAAGCATTTACGCCTTCTTTTTGGTCTTTGGTATCAAATAAAATTTGGAATGCTTTACGCTCAAGCGCCAACGCGCCTTGCAGCGATTGATCCTGCCCAAGGTTCGTGACTTCTTTAATTTGCTGCACAGCAATTGGTGAAAAACTTGCGATGGTTTTTGCTAATGCAATTGCATGTGAAATTGTTTGCTCATCCTCCACAACCTCTGATACTAAGCCCATACGATTAGCTTCTTCTGCGGAAATAAACTTGCCTGAAAGCACCAGCAACATGGTTTGAAATTTGCCAATAGCACGCAGTAAACGCTGTGTACCGCCAGCGCCAGGCATTAAGCCTAATTTGACTTCTGGCTGACCAAATTTTGCCGATTGACCTGCAATAATGATGTCTGCATGCATGGCCAACTCACAGCCACCGCCCAATGCATAGCCATTTACAGCAGCAATAATCGGTTTAGGGCAATCTACCAAGCTTTGCCAATATTGCTCTGTATGACGTAAGTACATCTGCGCAGTCGTTGCAGTTGTAAAATCTTTGATATCTGCACCTGCAGCAAAAACCTTGTCACCACCAGTAATGACAATCGCGCGCACAGCATCATTTTGACTTAAATCTTGAAAAGTCTCTGACAGCGCTTGGCGCAATTCTAGGTTTAAAGCATTACGCGCTTCTGGACGATGCAATTGAACAACGGCAACGCCATCTTCCTGAAGGCTAATATTCAATATTGGGGTGCTTTCCATAATTATCTCATTTCGCACAGCGGTATTTAATACACAATATACATCTTTTAATGGCTTTGTAAATTCTAAATTTGACGAATTAATTTTTTTATAGTGCCATGTAATTTTTAAATAACATTCTAAAACAGATATTTAAAATAAAAACCACACAAAATATAAAATACCGCTGTGCGAAATATACTTTCGTATATATTGATTCGAGTTTTGCTTTTGATTAATATCCGCCTAAATCGTTTTGTGTAGATCTTGATCACCGTGTTGATTTGCGGTTCAAGTTAAATATCCTAAATATGGAGTGAGATCATGGTTCGTGATCAGGAAACCTTAGACCAATTGGTTGATATGATTCGACAATTTGTTGAAGGCGCATTAATACCAAATGAAGAAATTGTTGCCGAAACTGACGAAATTCCAGCAGAAATCGTCCAGCAAATGAAAGAGCTAGGCTTATTTGGTTTAACTATTCCTGAAGAATATGAAGGCCTTGGCTTAACCATGGAAGAAGAGGTTTACATCGCTTTTGAATTGGGCCGTACCTCTCCTGCTTTCCGCTCATTAATTGGTACAAATAATGGTATTGGTGCATCAGGCCTCATCATTGATGGTACTGAAGAACAAAAACAATATTTCCTGCCAAAACTAGCAAGTGGCGAAATTATTGGTTCTTTCTGCTTAACAGAACCTGACTCTGGTTCAGATGCAGCTTCACTTAAAACAACAGCGGTTAAAGATGGCGATGAGTACATTTTAAACGGTACTAAACGCTTTATTACCAATGCTCCACATGCTGGCGTATTTACAGTGATGGCGCGTACCAATACAGAGCTTAAAGGTGCTGCAGCAATTTCTGCATTTATTGTGGACAGCAAATTACCTGGCATTTCATTGGGCAAGCGTGATAAAAAAATGGGCCAAAAAGGGGCGCATACTTGTGACGTAATCTTTGAAAACTGCCGTATTCCAGCCTCAGCTCTTATTGGCGGTGTAGAGGGTGTTGGATTTAAAACAGCGATGAAGGTTTTAGATAAAGGCCGTATTCATATTGCTGCCTTAAGCGTTGGCGCTGCAACACGCATGCTGGATGACTCACTTCAATATGCCGTTGAACGCAAACAATTTGGTCAAGCCATTGCAAATTTCCAGCTAATTCAGGGCATGCTTGCAGACTCAAAAGCTGAAATTTATGCTGCAAAATGCATGGTTCTAGATGCAGCTCGTCGCCGTGATGCGGGTCAAAATGTAAGTACGGAAGCCTCTTGCGCAAAAATGTTTGCAACTGAAATGTGTGGTCGTGTGGCTGACCGCGGCGTGCAAATTCATGGCGGTGCTGGCTATATCAATGAATATGCAATTGAACGCTTCTACCGTGACGTCCGTTTATTCCGCTTGTACGAAGGTACAACTCAAATTCAACAAGTGATTATTGCGCGTAACATGATACGTGAAGTTACCCAGTAACCGTTTTGGCTGGGTCAACATCTCCTTGCGGCCCAGCTTTTTTTTATGAAGGTAAAGGATTATGACGATCAAGAATTCGATCTCAAAAATCGGTCCTAACACATGGAAAGTTGCTTTTATATTCGCATTCCTTGCGTTATTGGTTGATGGTGCTGATTTAATGCTGCTGTCTTACAGCTTAAATAGTATCAAAGCTGAATTTGGCTTAACTCCTGTAGAGGCAGGTATGTTGGGTACATTCACCCTTGCTGGTATGGCAATTGGTGGTATTTTTGGTGGATGGGCATGCGATAAATTTGGACGTGTGCGCATTGTTGTTATCTCAATTTTATTATTTTCTACACTGACTTGTGGCTTAGGTTTTACAAACTCATTCTTAGAGTTTGGTGCATTACGTTTCTTTGCATCATTAGGGTTAGGCTCTTTATATATCGCATGTAACACGTTAATGGCGGAATACGTTCCAACCAAGTTCCGTACAACCGTTTTAGGCACACTTCAAGCAGGTTGGACAGTCGGTTATATTGTTGCAACATTACTAGCTGGTTGGCTCATTCCAGACCACGGTTGGCGAATGCTGTTCTATGTTGCTGCTTTGCCTATTATTTTGGCAATCATGATGCATTACATGGTTCCTGAACCAGCTGTATGGCAAGAAAACCGCTTTAAGAAAGTTGAAGTATCCAATACTAACGAACAATCGACATGGAAACTAATTTTCCAAGACAAACGTAACCGCAATATGTTCATCCTTTGGGCATTAACAGCAGGTTTCTTGCAATTCGGTTACTATGGTGTAAATAACTGGATGCCATCATATCTTGAAAGTGAATTAGGTATGAAATTCAAGGAAATGACGGCATATATGGTGGGTACATATACCGCAATGATCTTGGGTAAAATTCTTGCAGGCTATATGGCAGACAAACTTGGACGTCGTTTTACCTATGCATTTGGTGCAATTGGTACAGCGATTTTCCTACCACTCATCGTCTTTTATAACTCACCAGAAAACATCTTATATTTACTTGTAATTTTCGGCTTCTTATATGGTATTCCATATGGCGTAAATGCAACATATATGACTGAAAGCTTTGCAACCAATGTACGTGGTACAGCGATCGGTGGTGCATATAATGTAGGTCGTTTAGGTGCTGCAATTGCACCTGCTGCAATCGGTTATTTAGCAAGTGGTGGTTCGATTGGTCTTGGTTTCCTTGTAATGGGCGCAGCATACTTCATCTGTGGTGTGATCCCTGCGCTGTTCATCAAAGAAAAACAATATGACCCTCAAAAATCTTAAGACTTAAGTGACTAAAAGAAGCCTCTATATGAGGCTTTTTTATGAACACTTTGCCATGATCGCGCTTCAAAAAAGTGCACACTAATGATATAATACCGCTAAGCGAAATTAGGTTTCAGAATTATGGAAGATTTAACTAGAGAATCGATGGAGTTTGACGTAGTTATCGTCGGTGCAGGTCCTGCCGGCCTATCTGCTGCGATTAAAATTCGTCAACTTGCAATTGAAAATAACCTAAACGATCTGTCCGTTTGTGTCGTGGAAAAGGGCTCCGAAGTGGGTGCGCATATTCTATCAGGTGCTGTGCTCGAACCTCGCGCGATGAATGAATTGTTCCCAGATTGGAAAGAACAAGGCGCACCGTTAAATGTGCCTGTCACTGAAGACAAAACCTATTTCTTATTGTCTGATGAAAAATCACAAGAAGCACCGCATTGGATGGTGCCTAAAACCATGCATAACGATGGCAACTATGTTATTTCGTTAGGTAACGTGGTTCGTTGGTTGGGCGCTAAAGCTGAAGAATTAGAAGTGTCTATTTTCCCAGGCTTTGCCGCGTCTGAAATCCTTTACCATGAAGATGGTACTGTGAAAGGTATTCAGACTGGTGACATGGGCATTGGTAAAGATGGCGAACCAACGCATAACTTTACTCCTGGCTATGAACTGCATGCCAAATACACATTATTTGCTGAAGGCTGTCGTGGTCACTTGGGTAAACGTCTGATTGCTCAATTCAATTTAGATAAAGATGCTGATCCGCAACATTACGGTATTGGTATTAAAGAACTTTGGGAAATCGATCCTGCTAAACACAAGCCAGGTTTGGTGATGCACGGTGCAGGTTGGCCTTTAAATGAAACAGGTTCTTCAGGCGGTTGGTGGTTATACCACGCTGAAAACAACCAAGTGACTTTGGGTATGATCGTTGACTTGTCATACACCAATCCACACATGTATCCATTTATGGAAATGCAGCGCTGGAAAACACATCCACTGATCAAGCAATATCTTGAGGGTGGTAAGCGTATTTCTTATGGCGCACGTGCGGTTGTAAAAGGTGGCTTCAACTCACTACCTAAATTCACTTTCCCAGGTGGTAGCTTAATTGGTGATGACGCAGGTTTCCTGAACTTTGCTAAAATCAAAGGCTCTCATACAGCAATGAAATCAGGCATGCTGTGCGGTGAAGCAGTATTTGAAGCGATTGCTGCGGGTGTGGAAAAAGGTGGTGACCTTGCCATTGCACGTGTGACTGAAGGTGAAGACTTCTTCGCTAAAGAATTGACTGCTTACACAGACAAGTTCAACAACAGCTGGTTGAAAGAAGAGTTATATAACTCTCGTAACTTCGGCCCTGCTATGCATAAGTTTGGTCAATGGATGGGTGGTGCGTTCAACTTTGTTGATCAAAACATCTTTAAAGTGCCATTTACACTACATGACTTACAGCCAGACTTCAGCGCTTTAAAAACTGTCGATGCTGCGAACTTCAAACCGAATTATCCAAAACCAGATGGTAAAATTACATTTGACCGTTTGTCTTCAGTATTTGTATCGAATACTGTTCATGAAGAAAACCAACCTGCGCACTTGAAACTGACAGATGCTTCTATTCCTGTAAATGTGAACTTACCAAAATGGGATGAGCCTGCTCAGCGCTATTGCCCTGCTGGTGTTTATGAAATTATGGAAGAGAATGACGGTTCTAAGCGTTTCCAAATTAACGCGGCAAACTGTGTACACTGTAAAACGTGTGACATCAAAGATCCATCTCAGAATATCACTTGGGTAACGCCTGAAGGCGGTGGTGGTCCGAATTATCCGAACATGTAATGTTCAGATAGTTTTGCGAAGGAATGCATCACATACACCAAATACATTATTTGGTGTATGTTTGCGTTAGAACGAATACCCGCACATGTCGAAGTTATGAATTAACTCTGCATTTTTAATTTTTTAGGTAATCCCAGTTCTCTAGAGAGCTGGGATTAAAAAATAAATCAGTAAATTCTTTATTTTTTAACTCATAAATTCTGTGGACTTATTTTATCTATATCCATATCAAGTAAATTAATTCTTTGATACCTATTTAGCAGATCTACAAATAAAAAATCGGTATTGAGAGTTGGAGTCAAAGCTAACAATATCTTTAATTTAAAAAATCTTTACCCCATTTTTTACAAAAGTAAGAAACTAACTACAACTAAAATATTTAGTTGGATATTACTCAAATTAAAAGCCGTAATAACCGCCACAACATACTATAAAAGGCTTATAAATTATAGAATTCCGATTTTTTACAATAAGCGATAATAAAGTTTGTTTATTTTCATCAAGCTTTAATGTCGTACCTCACGTTTGAATTCGCCATGTATTAACAAACTAAAGATTACTACTGTAATCTTTAGTTTATATATTGATTGAGAAAACCAACTCAATTCAAGTTGCTTTTTATGCCAGTTTACAATCCCATAAAGAAGAGAACTTACTAGCCTCTTCTGAGTTTGAAGCAATGTACTATGATAAGATTAACCTATTAGGTCAGGTGGCCTAACTTAAATAAAAAGTCTCCGACAATCCCGGTACGGTTCAACCTGATGAGCTTCGCTCATAAGAGGCTTAAATGCTTGTCCAAGTTTTTGAATATACTCCAAATGCCAAACTATATGGCTTTGCCAAAGATCTGGATTGTGTGCATCTACATCTATACTTTCTAGATCTTCAAGAATTTTTAATCAATATCAGCATCAAATTCTCTATATTTTGGCAATGTTACTCATTAAAATTGTTATCTACATATACATAAAAATCATTTCCCACACGATCATATTTAAAAGCCATGGTGTTCCGAGTCATCCATCGCTTTAAAAGTTTTTCGTAGACATTCGCTTTTTTAGTTGAGGTCGCACTAAAAGACCAATAATGAATCCCATGCTTATAAATAAGCTCCTCAACTCTCTGACTAATCGCATTAAAAACTTTCATGGCAGGTAAATTCAAGTTGATATCTTCATATATGGGATCATCTCTAAATAGGGCTAATTCAGGATGTTTACGGTAATTGATTTGGACTCTGGCACGGGGTGGTCTATTTAAAGAAAAGGAAAAACTATAATGATCAAATTTGAGTATGTAGTGCAATCCATCAATCATTAAGTCCTCTTTCAAAATCATACGATATCCTTCTTAAAATGATGACCAAGAACATTATTGTAGATTTCCATCAAGATATCTTGATCTTCCGGTGTTTGGAATGAACTGCCAAAAAAATTACGATCAGTCGAATTAAATAATTGAATAAAATGTTTTAGAAAAGGTTTTAATTTTTTACGCTTACAGTAGGCAAAATACTCACTTGCATCTTCGAATAAAATCCACCATTCCTCAGGACTACCAATTTGGTTTCCACCCATTGGATGTAATTGATCAAATAGAACATTCAGTAGATATTGAAAATTAAACTGCATACTGCCGTATTCAAACTCTGGATATTCAGAATCCAGATCTAAAGTATTTATATGCTGATGAATTGCATAAGCCTCTTTTAGTATTTTCTGAACCTTTTGATATTGTTTATAGCGAATCAAATCTTTGGCAGATATTTTAGGCAGGCGCGATAAATCCATATTGTCACGTAAATCTGCAAGTTTAACTTCGCAAGCAATCGGATTTTTTACTGTTCTTTGCACTGCCTGAAAACGACTTTCACCATCTTGTTTTGTGACGGCTAAAACTGCATGAATAATATTTTCATCAAACCCTAGTGATCTTAAATCAGTTACCGATGTTGCTGTATCTTCCAAAATATCATGCAGAACAGCGACAATTTTGGCATCAGGATGTTGTACATTTTGCATGACACGCAAGGGGTGATGGATGTAGGGTTGCCCTGCTTTATCTATTTGCCCCAAATGCCGTTCAGTTGCCAAGGAAATTGCTTTTTCTAAAGTAGCGATATGATATTCCCTTTATATTTAATCAAATTTTATTCAATTATATTAATCAATTACAGCAAATAAATAAAGTTCAATCATAGCTATTACGTCAATTTATGTCGTCTCATTAGGCAAATTTATCTGGGTTAAATCTAATTCTTTTACAAGCTGATCAGCTTTCAACTTCCTTGCCATTCTGCCCATATTGGTTTGTGGTTCAGCTACGGCTACATATTCATTTGCCGGAGTGATAACAAATGTTTCTAGAGATTCATTTTGAAATTTATCCCAGAATAAAGTCATTAACCATTCTGCAGCCTCTTTCACTTTAACGGTTGTTTGTGAAGGTTCTTTGTTGACGTAAAGTCTAATATTGGCGCCCTCATCTTGAATGCTGAGTAGACATTTCGATGTGATTTGAAAGTAGTGACAAATTTTTAGAATATTTTGATTAAAGACTGAATCTTCACAAACCTTGGGTTGTTTCACCCAAAAAAACAATTGTCCATTTTCTTTTTCATTAGCATTTGAATAATGCAGACTCAGCTGTTCAAACGTATATTTTAAGCCAAATAAAGCAGCTGCGATTTCGACTTTACGGGTGAAGACTGGAAGGATATAGAGGTGGATCAGGAAATTTGAACAACACTTATAAGTGATATTTTGCTCCCCAAATGATGTTATAAACATCAATATATGGAGTATTTTATGGCACGTAGACCAAGAAGAAATCATTCAAACGACTTT
>NZ_VPDZ01000026.1:0-20023 GCF_013417465.1 Acinetobacter sp. YH12251
TTATAATCAGCGAAGAATTCAAAAAGGCTTGGATTTTAAGACACCAAATCAAATGGCAGAAGACTTTTATCGGTTAGCTGCCTAGAATCTCCCAAGTGAAAGTCTCCTGCTAATTCAGCACACATCAAAACAACAATATATCAGTTCAATTAATAGCCAAAACTTACATATACGTCAGAATATGTCGTTATCCATAAGATGGATTACACTTCCCCCATTTAACATAATAGAGGTTATACGAAATGCTTTTTAAAATATCCTTGTTTTTCATGTAGTTAAAATTTTTTCACCCCCCTGAAAAACAACAAAAAACCGACTTGGAAACAAGTCGGTTTCTTTTTGAGCAATTTTGATACTTCTTGCCAATAAAATTGATTAATATTTAATCAATTTGTCATTTTTCTCTGTGTTATCAAGACAGCGCTGGCTTAAATTATCCCCAATTTCTGAGGACAAGTTTAAGGATAAATAGTGGTTATTTTTGTATATCCCGATGCACATCGATTAGAGTAGTTTTATAGTTAAACAAATGAATATGGATTTTGTTTTAAATTATTAGATAATGGTCCCTATAAGAACCAAAGAATTTTATATCATGTTTAAAACATTACTATTTTCCATCTTATCTTTCTTTATTTTAACTGGTTGTACTCAAGCCAAGAATGTTGATTCTAGAGTATATGAATGTGTATCAGGCAGTACAGAACATACTAAGCGTTGTGAATTAAAAAATTATAAAAACAAATATTTAAATGAAGAAGTAAAATACTATTTTCAACAAGTTGGAAAAGGTAAGTTTGAAAAAGAGGTGCGAGAATATGCGAAGAACTATGTTCAGGCATCTGAAGAATATTGTGCTATGCATACAAGTTTCGCATTTGTAGATATTCCTCAAGACAAAAATAAAATTTATGAAGAAACAGCTTCTTGTTTACAAGATCAATATGTGCAATTAGGTAAAAACTTACATTCTATGACAGATAGGGCGACTCAGACCATTATTCAGAGAATTACTAAATCACCCTAGATAGTGAAGATTATTGCAGCATCGCAAATCGGTTTTTGTAGGTCATTTGAAGACCTGCTATGGCAGCTTGCCCTGCATCTCCAATTCGTCCATCAATATCTCCTGAGTCACGGACTTTGAAATATTTCATACGGGCATCATTTTTAGCATGCTCATAAGCCTTTCCTGCTTGATCCATTCCTATATCTTCAATGGTTCCTCTAGCATCAGGCTTTTTCCAATCTCCACCAAAAACGGCTTCGAAAATATATTGGAGTACTGAAAGTCCACCTTCATCCGCATTTATGAGTTTCCAATACATCTCAGTAGCTAGTTTTCGATGTTCTAGAGTTACAGGATTAACTTTTTGTTTAAAGCATCTGTAGAACAAAAGATTGGCCTCATGTCCTGTCAAAAGAATATCATCTTCTGTAAGTTGAGGGGGCTTAGATGGTACTTTACTAAAGTTATTACTTAATTCTGGTTGTGATATTGGAATATAACTAGGACTAGATGAGGTTGAATTACTAGAACTTCCTCCATTTGCACTTCCTGTACCATTACTACGAACAGCTAAATTCTGTTGTGGTAGAAAGGTTGCTCCACAAGAGGTGAAATCGCCTGCCATAATTATTGTTTTAGAACCAACCGTTAAGAAGCCCTTGCCTGATGATATAGCGGACACAGTAGTTCGACATTTAGGACAAAAGTGCTTCATTCCTTCTAGATGTACAGCTTTACCTTCTACCAAAAATGTAGGATCAGCTTCAGAAACAATACCACCATGGCTAGTCTTACAACCTATTGTTATTAGTGCTTTCATTTATTGTTCTTAAGTTTTCGAGTAAAAGTATAATTATAACCTCTTATGTAACCCTTATGAAAAGGTTACCAATGACATATAACTTCGTATAAGAGATTTTATGTTAAATACTTGTCGAGTTTGTGGATATACGGATGCAATTTCTTTCCCTTGGGGGAAAGATGGTAAAACACCATCTTTTGAAATTTGTGAATGTTGTAATGTTGAATTTGGTTATGAAGATTGCCAGTTAAGTTCAATTCGTAGGTACAGACAAAAGTGGTTACTATCAGAAAAGTTTAATTCTGATAGTAACCATTATAAAAATCAGCTCAAAAATATCGATCAAAAGTATCAATAATTTTGTTTATAACAATGCAATTTCGCATAATCGCCATTATGTTAAATGGAACCTTCTTTAGTTGAATATTCATACTTTCAATGGAGCAAAACTTGCAGAATCTTGTCTAATTTGTAATCCTTGCAGCCAAGGGTGTCTAGCTGAGCTAAGGCAGGTATTTGTTGTAGTCGGGCCGCTATAATATTGATAAAGAGCGCCTGTATGTTTAATTTCAAGATTTTTAATAAAGTCTCTACGGAAGTGTTGACGATAAAAAATGACCTTCAGCTTAATTCTGAAATTCAACTTATAACAAAATATAAGACCTCTACTTCTGAAGATTATAAAAAAGCAATTATTTTGATCTTTAAAGAACGTAGTTATTCAGCTTTAGAGATTGGTCAACTATTGGAAAATTAAAGTAAAAGATTTATTCTGATCAGATAGGCACCCTTATTTAAAGGTGCCTATTCATTTTAGAAATTCTTAAATTTCAATCTGACTACCTAGCTCTATCACCCGGTTAGAAGGGATTTTATAAAAATCACTGACAGGGCTGGTATTTTTTTGCATTGCGACAAATAACTTTTCACGCCATGTAGACATTTTGCTGGACAGACTTGGAATTAATCTTTCTCTAGAAACAAAGAAGCTGATATTCATTAAGTCATACTCAAGATCCAGTACTGAAAAAGCTTGTTTCAATGAATGAGGCACATTAGGCTCTTCTTTAAATCCATAATGGATCGTTATTCTGAAAAAACCATTCTCTAGTACTTCAGTAACGATTCGCTTAGCTTCATCAACATACGGGATTTCAGAAGTCTTGATTGTCACCAAAAAATTACGTTCATGCAGAACTTTATTATGCTTTAAATTATGTAAAAGCGCATGGGGTACGACTTGAGGCGTTCCAGTTAAAAATACGGCATTTCCACTCACTTTCTGACCTGTCTGTTCAATGTGCTCAAGAAACACATTCAGTGGAAGCGTGTCCTTCTGCAGTTTGTCCTGAAGAATCTCTCTGCCTTTTTTCCAGGTCATCATGAGGGTAAAAACAATAACCGCAATAACGACTGGTACCCAGCCTCCAATCAGTACTTTTAATAGGTTTGAACTCAGCAAAACCAGATCAATAAAGGCGAATGGAATAATGAACAGTAAGACTTTCCATGTTTTCCATTTCCAGTAACTATAAGCCAGAAAAGCTACTAACAGTGTGTCACAGAACATGGTCACAGTGACGGCCAGACCATAAGCACCTGCCAACTTGCTGCTACTTTCAAATATTAAGATCAAGATGGTGATAGAGATAAACAGGAGCCAGTTCAGTAATGGAATATAAATTTGTCCAATTTCCGAAGCGGAGGTATGTAAAACTGTAAGCCTAGGTAGATATCCCAACTGTATTGCCTGTTTAGCCATAGAGAATACCCCACTGATTAAAGCCTGTGAGGCAATCACTGCAGCTGCAGTAGCCAGAATAATCATAGGATATAGAAGGGCTGAAGGCAGAAGCAGGTAAAAAGGATTGGTGATAGCCGAAGGATCTCTTAACAGTAATGCTCCTTGTCCAGCATAATTCAGCATCAGACATGGCAGTACAATTAAAAACCAGCCTAACTTGATCGGTAAAATACCAAAATGTCCCATATCCGCATATAAGGCTTCACCACCTGTTACTGTTAAAACCACAGCTCCCATCACAAAAAATGAAATAAGAGGATTGTTAATAACGAATAAAAAAGCCCAGTGTGGGCTGAATAATGCAAGAACAAATGGACTTTGAATAATACTCATAATGCCAATGGCACCAATAGATAGGAACCATAACAGGGTAATAGGACCAAAAAACTTCCCCATCATTGCAGTCCCATGTTTTTGAACGGCAAAGAGAGCTATAAGAATTCCAATACTGATTGGAATAATGAAGCGATCAAATGACGGGGCAGCAACAGAAAGTCCCTCAACTGCAGATAAAACAGAAATAGCAGGGGTGATGATACCGTCACCGAAGAATAAGGATGCTCCAATGAAACCTAAGATAATGATTGCCAGTCTTTTTCCACGGGACAATCCTTTTTGCCTAAGGTTTAAGGCGAGTAATGCCATGATACCCCCTTCACCATTGTTATCAGCTCTCATGATCACCAAAACATATTTAAGCGAAACAATTAAGGTAATGGTCCAAAAGATTAAAGAGAGAATTCCCAGGATATTAAGTTCATTAATAGGTAGCCCGCGTGTCGCATGAAAGCTTTCTTTTAATGCATATAATGGACTCGTTCCTATATCGCCGAATACTACTCCTAGTGCAGCCAGTGTTAATGCTGGTACTGCCGGCTTACTCACATTACTTTGCATATATTTGATTTACAAAATTGGGGAGCCTCGAATTTTATCATCTGGCTTCTCATGAAATTGCCTTGTACATAAAAACCCATACTTTCTTAGAGTGTTATAGTTTTTCTAGCTAAGCCTGCACTATATAGGTGCTATTTCACTTACAAGTAATCCAAAAATATATGATTCTTTAATAGATAATTTTAAGTTTTTTCTAAAATTAACATAATACGCGTTATACGAAAGGCCCTATTTACGGGCCTTTTAATCATCTGATTAACCTAAAATCTCTTATACGAAATTCAAATCCGTCCCAACTACGGTCGAATCTCTTTCAACTCACGTTGAATAAAATGCTGAATCATATCGCGGTATAAACGTTCCACAATATCTGCATTTACACCGTGCTCTGTGGCTTGTAGACGAATTTTACTTATTACCGCTTCGACACGCTCTGGTGATTGAACATCCTGTACTGAACGCTTAAAATGCACCGCTTGATCGACATAAAACTGACGTGCAGCAATGAGCTCAATAATCCCCTGATCAATCACATCAATCTGTGCGCGGGCTTGCTCTAATGACTCAACTTTTTCTTTCTTCATCTTCTCTGGCTTCACTTTCAGCGGTGTTTTCACTTTTATACTTCTCTTCTAACACATTACTGAAAATACTTTCAATCATCCATACGCGGTATAAGCTATTAAATACATAGCTTTGACCTGCAATACGTAATTCTAAAACAGGAAAATCAGGCTGTGACTTCATCTCACAGTGCATATCATTTTCTTTTAATTTTTCAGCAATATCCTCAGTGCTCAGTTCAGAAATCTCTAACTCATACTGTAAAGCCTGAAAATGTGCTTTGAAGGATAAATCACGCCCTTTGGTCCATACGGCTTCCAAAATGCGATACATCACATCAATACGCTGCTCTTCAGGTGCACTGTAGTAAAGCTGTGACATAGCTAATGTCGCAGCTTCTGTAGGCCGGCAAAATGGTGTGAACTTAACTTCGGTCCGTTTAGACAGACGTGTTGCCAAACTCCAGTCAAACAAATCACGACCGTGATACGACAATGGATACACATTCAGCTGAATATTATAATAGTCCGCCAATTCCTCACGAATATAAGCCAACAGTAACCATGAAATCGGATCTTCCATCGCGATATAAAGATCAAGCTCAGGATCGAGTCCCTGAATTTCATTCAGCTCTTCTGCATCACTGATCAGGTGCTCACGCCATTCAATATGATTGATCATAAAGATCGGGTTATCTGTCAGGAGTTTTTGTTGTTTTAAACGGCGCGTTAAACGCAGTAAATCATCTACAGCATGGTACTTACGTTCGCCAAATTCAAAATACCCCGTCAAAATTGGTAAGTCAGAAAAGATCCGTTCTGGAAAATCTTGCGCTTTATGATGACGGCTGGCCATCGCGTACAGTGTTCTCAGCTTGCCATACTGCTTTTGCCACAACATGTGGAACACATCTTCAAGTAAATAAAGAAAATCTTGGCCGCGTAATGGGGTATTTTTTAGAATAATTTCGGCTTGTTCTAAAGCTTCAGCGGTCGGTTGTTCAGGTGTTTCATGAAAACTAAAACGATGCTGCCGCGCTAAAATTTGGGCATCATTCAGACAATATTGTTGCCATTCTATCGATGACATTTGATTAGGAGGTTCAGCACTCTGACGACAAATAATCACTTTCAGTGGTTTAATTTCATCACTGAGAATTTCTTCTAATTGAGGCAGTTGCTGAGCAGCCAAATAGCTATAGACATCATCCAGTCGAAGATAAACACTCAGACCTTGTTCCGTGGGTAACACCGCTTGTCGGGTCGGTTTCTGATAAAACCAACTCGATCGGATTGGATCGAACCAACGGCGTAACAGTGACATGCGTTTTTTGCCTCAAAATGATGAATTGTGCCGAACCTGCCAGCACATGCTTAAAATTCAACTTCTATTATGAAGCTGTTTTAAATGAGATATAAGCCTTGTGCAAAACTTATATCAAGTCAGGGCTGAATGTTCAATGTTTAACAATGGATTAGACGTCTAGATTTAGGTCAGTCACCGCACCTTTTTCCGCACCAGAGGTCAACTTGGCAAATTTAGCCAAAGCGCCGTGGGTATAGTTGGGTTTCGGTTTGACCCAGGCTGCACGACGTGCAGAAATTTCATCCTCTGCCACATGCCAAGTCATTTCACGCGTTTCAGCGTTAATTGATATTTTATCGCCGTTTTTGACCAAGCCAATTGGGCCGCCTTCATAGGCTTCTGGTGTCACATGACCAATCACAAAACCATGGCTGCCGCCCGAGAAACGCCCATCAGTCAACAGTGCGACGGATTTGCCTAGACCTTTACCAATAATCGCTGAAGTCGGTTTTAACATTTCCGGCATACCCGGCCCGCCTTTGGGTCCAACACCGCGGATCACCACTACTTCACCTTCTTGTACTTCGCCATCTAAAATACCGCGCATGGCACCCTGCTCACCCTCAAATACCCGCGCAGGCCCCTCAAAATACAGCCCTTCTTTACCGGTAATTTTAGCCACTGCACCCGTCGGCGACAAATTTCCTTTGAGTACCACCAAATGTGAATCCTTTTTGATTGGCGCATCAAACGGCAAAATAATTTGCTGTCCTTCAGGATAATCCTCTACATCGGCTAAGTTTTCCGCCAAAGTTTTGCCCGTGACCGTCAGGCAAGAGCCATCGAGCATACCTGCATCCAGCATGCGCTTCATTAGTGGTTGAATACCGCCAATGGCGATCAGTTCCGACATTAAATATTTACCCGATGGACGCACATCGGCCACCACTGGTATGTCTTTGCCAATACGCACAAAATCATCCAAAGACAGTTCCACGCCTGCGGTATGCGCCATGGCAATCAAATGCAGTACGCCATTGGTTGAACCGCCTAAAGCAATCAGCACTTTAATCGAGTTTTCAAAAGCGGCTTTGGTCATAATGTCGCGCGGCCTAATATCGAGACGCAGCAGGTTCATCACGGCTTCACCTGCGCGTTGGCAATCTTCAATTTTATCTGCTGAAACTGCTTCCTGCGCCGATGAACCTGGCAAGCTCATGCCTAAGGCTTCAATCGCTGAAGCCATCGAATTGGCCGTATACATACCGCCGCACGAACCCGGCCCCGGCAGCGCGACTTCTTCAATCTGCTTGACCTGAATTTCATTAATTTCGCCTTTGGCGTGCTGACCAACTGCTTCAAATACCGAAATCATGTCGGTATGCCCTGCTCCGGGTTTGATGGTGCCACCATAAATAAACAGGCCCGGACGGTTTAATCGCGCCAAACCTATGATACAGCCTGGCATATTCTTGTCGCAGCCGCCTATGGCAATTACGCCATCATAGGCCTGACAGCCCACCACAGCTTCAATAGAGTCGGCAATGATTTCCCGCGACAGCAGTGAATACTTCATACCTTCAGTACCATTGGAAATGCCGTCAGAAATCGTAATGGTATTGAAAATAATGCCTTTCCCGCCTGCAGCATTGACCCCGTTCTCAGCTTCACGCGCCAAGCCATCAATATGCATATTACACGGCGTGACATTGGCCCAAGTCGAGGCGATGCCTATAAATGGGCGCTTAAAGTCAGCATCTTGGAAGCCTGTGGCACGCATCATGGAACGTGCAGGCGCATTCTCTATGCCTTCATAAACAGGAGCAGAATGTTCGCGGATATTATTTTTACTCATTGTTGTTCCTTGGCGATGGCTGATTTTGGCTTCAGCTTTGGCGGGTTCTTTTAAATTTATTGTATAGAAAGCGCTCGGTATGTAAAAGAAATTACATCTCAACAAAAGAGATTTTTAGCGCATGCAATACCATTCAATCACATGACAAAGCGACATGGATGTCGCTGTTTTCCTGTATGGCAGGGATGCAATATCAGGAGAACAAAAGATTTTTGTTACTTTTGATCTTTCAAAAGTAAGGGATTGCCTACACAAAGCCATATAAATTATAGCTACTATTCGAGGCTGTCTTTTTAGAATTTTAATGACATCCACTAATTATTAAATTTTATTTAGTTGCTTCAAGAAACATTATTTTCAATCAGATTAAGAAATCTATAACTTAGAATTATTGTCCCATTATTTCATTTAAAAGCTGATTACAGCGGAGTCTTACCTCTATAAAAGCTAATTTTTCGGAGCTCGTATGTTACTTTTGTTTCGGCAAAAGCAACCAAAACCATTTGTCATCCGCAAAACTCGGCAACTGTTTGCAACTAAAAAAATGATCGCAGAAACATTCACTTTTAAATTACCGTTTGCCTCAGACAGTTGCGGATGACGTTTCCTCTTATCCATTACAAGTTATGTAGATGGAAATTTAAAAAGCACCCCATTAGGAGTGCTTTTCTATTTAGAAATCTAAAGCTTAGATTTCACGTACTGCGCCTTTCGCCGCACTCGTAGTATGCATTGCATAGGCTTTCAATGCTTTCGAAATTTTGCGTGGACGCTCTTCAACTGGATGCCAACCTTTGGCTTCTTGCGCTGCACGGCGAGCGGCCATGGTTGCTTCATCAACAGCAAGGTTGATGGTACGGTTTGGAATATCAATTTCGATTAAATCGCCATCTTCCACCAAACCAATTGCACCGCCTTCTGCTGCTTCAGGTGAAACGTGACCAATTGACAGGCCTGATGAACCGCCAGAGAAACGACCGTCAGTCAATAACGCACATTCTTTGCCTAGACCTTTCGATTTCAGGTAGCTGGTTGGGTACAACATTTCTTGCATACCCGGACCACCACGTGGGCCTTCATAGCGAATCACAACCACATCACCGGCTTTGATTTCATTACCCAAGATCGCCTCTACTGCTGAATCTTGGCTTTCAAACACACGTGCAGTACCGTTGAATTTCAAGATTGAATCATCTACACCCGCAGTTTTTACGATACAACCATCGAGTGCAATGTTGCCGTAAAGCACAGCTAAGCCACCATCTTTCGAGAACGCATGTTCAGCATTACGGATCACGCCATTTTCACGGTCGCCATCTAAACGTTGGTAATATCGATCTTGTGAGAATGCAGTTTGCGTTGGTACACCGCCTGGTGCTGAACGGAAGAATTGGTAAACGTCTTCATTTTCAGTACGGATAATGTCCCATTTATCTAAAGCATCTTTTAAGCTTGCTTCGTGAACAGTACCCACAGATGTGTCCAATAAGCCTGCACGGTCTAATTCACCGAGAATGGACATGATACCGCCAGCACGGTGTACATCTTCCATATGTACGTCGTTTTTCGCAGGTGCAACTTTACAGAGTACAGGCACTTTACGAGATAAACGGTCAATGTCGTCCATCGTGAAATCAACGCCAGCTTCATTGGCTGCAGCCAACAAGTGTAGAACGGTATTGGTTGAACCACCCATCGCGATGTCTAAAGTCATTGCATTTTCATACGAGGCTTTGGTCACCATTTCACGTGGCAATACGCTGTAATCATCTTGTTCATAATGACGTTTAGCCAATTCAACAATTAAAGAGCCTGCGCGTTCGAATAATTTTTTACGGTTTGCATGTGTTGCCAGTGTAGAACCGTTGCCCGGTAAAGACAGACCCAATGCTTCTGTTAAGCAGTTCATTGAGTTTGCGGTGAACATACCTGAGCATGAACCGCAAGTTGGGCATGCAGAACGTTCGTATTCAGCAACTTCTTCATCGGTATAGTTGTCATCTGCAGCCACAATCATGGCATCAATCAAGTCGATGGCTTTGTCGTTACCACGGATTTTAACTTTACCCGCTTCCATTGGACCACCAGAGACAAATACCACTGGAATGTTCAAACGCATTGCCGCCATCAACATCCCTGGAGTAATTTTGTCACAGTTGGAAATACATACCATGGCATCGGCACAGTGCGCGCTTACCATGTATTCCACAGAGTCTGCAATTAAGTCTCGTGAAGGTAATGAATACAGCATCCCGTCATGGCCCATCGCAATACCGTCATCGACTGCGATAGTATTGAACTCTTTGGCTACACCGCCTGCTTGCTCAATTTGACGCGCCACGAGTTGACCAAGGTCTTTAAGATGAACGTGACCCGGTACAAATTGAGTAAATGAGTTCACGACGGCAATAATTGGTTTACCGAAGTCTTCATCTTTCATACCAGTTGCGCGCCATAAGCCGCGCGCACCCGCCATATTTCTTCCGTGTGTCGATGTTTTTGAACGATAGTCAGGCATTTTATATTTCCAACAAAGTTTGAGCTTGAAATGAATCCTACAGATTCACTCTGGCTAAATCATACTGACAATGATGTAAAATCAGTCGAATTTTAAACCTATCATACACCAAGCCATTGTTTTTAAAGATGGCTTTTTAAGCTGAGATTTGGGCAGATGGGTCTATAAATAAAACCGAGTGATTTGACGACAAAAATCTTTTAACTGAAATCTACTATACCGCCATCAATAGCTGCACAATACAAAACTTTCATGAATAATTTTTAAATTTTATATAAATATAATTTATTTTAAAATTGCAAATTTGCGATTTTGGGTTATGAAATCATTGAGCTTGGACAGCTTCAAAGTTGCAAAAATCAATTTCTAATGTTCTAAATTACGCATTAATCATTTGCTATAATCCACATATTCAACACAGATTCGGTTCATTCATTTTGAAAATCATCTTTGCCGGTACGCCAGAATTTGCCGCAACAGCACTAGCTGCTTTGCTCAACACACAACATGAAATTGTTGCGGTATACACTCAACCTGACCGCAAAGCTGGACGTGGACAAAAACTCACAGCTTCTGCCGTAAAGCAATTGGCTTTAGAGCACCATATTCCTGTTTACCAACCCCTTCATTTCAAATCATCGACTGAAGAAGGTTTAGCCGCACAGGCGGAATTAAAGGCCTTAAATGCCGATGTTATGGTGGTTGCAGCCTATGGTTTGATCTTGCCGCAAGTCGTGCTAGATACCCCGAAATATGGTTGCCTGAATATTCATGGTTCATTGCTGCCACGTTGGCGCGGTGCAGCACCGATTCAACGTGCCATCGCAACAGGTGATATTGAAACAGGTGTCACCATTATGAAAATGGCAGCCGGACTCGATACAGGCGACATGATGTATAAAACCATCTGCCCGATTGAAGCAACGGATACCTCTGCAACTTTGCATGACAAACTTGCAGAGCAAGGTGCAACTGCAATTGCTGCCGTTTTAGACACTGAACAAACATTGCAGCAATATTTAGACAGCCGTGAAGTCCAAGACGAAGCATTAACAGTTTATGCACATAAGCTTTCAAAAGCCGAAGCAAAAATTGATTGGTCCATCGATGCCGTACAAATCGATCGTAATATTCGCGCCTTTAATCCATGGCCGGTAGCATTTATTCAGTTAGATGAACAAAACAATTTACGCGTTTGGCATTCTGAACTTTCTGCTGCATCTGCACCGAATGCTCAAGCAGGTGAAATCATCGCCATCGACAAAAAAGGCATACACGTTGCCTGTGCCAATGGCAGCGTGATTATTTTGACCTCTTTACAATGGCCGGGTGCTAAACCACTCAACCCTGTACAAATTTTACAAACCCAAAAATTGACTATTGGACAAATTTTATAATGAAGCAATCTCCCAACGCCTCGACCCGAGACCTTAATTTACGTGCTCAGGTAGTGAAGACGTTATTGGCTGTCCAAAATGGTCAATCGCTGCAATCTGTCCTCGCGCAGCAAATGAATATTGTGTCTGATAAAGACCGTGCGTTATTCCATGAATTGGTGCTCGGTTGTTTACGTCAATGGTATGCATTGAAACAATTGACTTTACCATTACTGTCTAAACCGGTAGATAACCAAGTGGTTGAAACCTGTTTATACCTCGGTTTATACCAATTGTTATGTACCCGTGTCGCAGCTCATGCTGCAATTTCTGAAACGGTGGAAGCTGCAAAACAATTGGGTATGGGAAGTCTAAGTGGCTTAATCAACGCAATTTTGCGCCGTGCAACACGTGAAACAGAACAGTTCTACGACGTACTTGAACAAGCCACCAATTTACCAAGTTGGTTAACCAAACGTCTGAAAAAAGACTGGGGCGAACAATTTGATGAACTTAGTTATGAGCTTAAGCAAATTGCACCACTGACTTTACGTGTTAATACACGCCAAGTCAGCCGTGATGAATACCTTGATATTTTGGAAGATGAAGGCATCGATGCACATCGCTGTGAACTCTCTAATGTCGGTATTGTGATGGACGAAAGCCTACATATTCCAAGTTTACCGGGCTTTGAAGCAGGTGGTTTTTCGGTACAAGATGAACATGCTCAACTGTGTGCAACACTATTACCAAATCTCGATGGTAAATTTGTGATTGATGCTTGTGCTGCGCCGGGTGGTAAAACCGCACATATTTTAGAGACTTTCCAACCGAAGAAACTCATTGCACTGGATCAAGATGAAAAGCGTCTAAAACGTGTGGTTGAAAACCTTGATCGTTTGGATCTCGATGGTAAACATGTTGAAATTCAGACTGCCGATGCCATCACCTATACTGCTCCTGAACTTGCTGATTGTATCGTGCTCGATGCCCCATGTACTGCTGTCGGTGTAATGCGTCGTCATCCTGATATACGTTTACTACGTCAATCGGGCGACATTGCAAAAACTGTAGTGTTACAAAAACAAATTTTGGAAAACATGTGGAAGCAGCTTAAAGTCGGCGGCACGCTGCTTTATATCACATGCTCGATTTTAAAAGCTGAAAATGAACAGCAAATGGTTGAGTTCTTTGCCAATCATGCCGATGCCCAAGAAATTAAAATTGAAGCGGATTGGGGTGTTGAACAAATCCATGGTCGTCAATTGTTCCCGAAAGTGGGTTATGGCGATGGTTTCTTCTACTGCCGCATTCAAAAAACAGCTTAATCTGCAATAGAATTTACTTTTTAGCACCACATAAAAAAGGAACCCGAGGGTTCCTTTTTTTATCAACGATGAAGCTTAATCTTCTTCATCTGGATGTTTTGCTAAATGGATCGACGCTAAGATCAAACCGCCCCAAAGCAAAACAATTGAAATGATCATCATGATTAATGCAGATGTATTCATGTTATTTCTCCTCAGGGTTTTTGTCTTTCATGCAACTAAATACAATGGCACCAAGCACAAAGATCGCAATGACTAAACCGGCTACAGGCAATAACACGTCAACTGGATAACCACCATAGCCTTTAGATGCAACGTCTTTAATGGTTAATCCTAAAGCTACTAATAATGAAAGCGGAGTAACAACCGTTAATAAGAAGTTCCAACCAAAGCCCAATTTGATACTTGAATATTGATTCACATGATTACGTAATTGCGCAAGCAATGGACGACGGAACCAAGACACCAAGATAATCGAGAACAAACCACCCGCTACGATACCAATGTTATTGGCGAAGTAGTCAATGATGTCAACGAAAGTAATCGCACTGTGGGTTGAGAAAATTAAGGTCGATACAATGGCAGAACCACCCGCAACAATCGTTACAGCTTTTTTACGTGACCAGCCGAATTTATCTTGGAACGACGCAATTGGCACTTCCAAAATACTCACCATTGAGGTGATCCCTGCTACAGCCAGTGACGAGAAGAACAAGAAACCAAATAAATCGCCGCCAGCACCTAAGCTAGAAATGATTTTCGGGAAAGCAATAAACGCAAGACCAATACCGCCTGAAACCACTTCATTTACAGGTACGCCCGCACTATGTGCCATAAAGCCCAATGCCGCAAAAATACCAATACCCGCTAAAATTTCAAATGATGAGTTGGCTAATGCAACGACTACACCTGAACCGGTCAAGTTGGTTTTTGCTTTTAAGTAAGACGCATAGGTCAACATAATCCCGAAACCAATCGATAACGAGAAGAAGATATGACCAAAGGCTGCTAACCATACTTTATAGTCAGTCATCGCATCCCAGTTTGGCGTAAAGAATGCATTTAAACCTTCTGTAGCACCCGGTAAACGCACTGCTTGAATCACCAAAATCGAGAACAAAATCACCAACAATGGAATAAAGATTTTATTCGAAAGCTCTACACCCTTCTTCACACCACCATATAAAATGAACATGGTAATCGCCCAAACAATCACCAATCCAAAGAATAAGGTCGGTACAAAACCAAAGGCAATTCCATCGGCATTTTGCAAGTAGGTATTAAAGAAGAAGCCTTGCGTATCTTCACCCCATTTTTGACCGATTGAGTAGAAAATATAACTGCCGGCCCATGACAATACGCTGGCATAGTAGATCCCGATGATGAGTGTCACCATCACTTGCCACCAGCCTAATGCCTCACTGTTCATAAGTTTTTTATATGCAGTAGGCGGTGCTTTTCGGAATTTATGCCCCACTGCATAATCTAAGAACAATAAAGGCAAACCCGCTGCAAAAATTGCAATTAAATAGGGAATTAAAAATGCACCGCCACCATTTTCATACGCCACGTAAGGGAAACGCCAAATGTTTCCCAAACCTACAGCGGAACCAATAGCGGCAATGATAAATCCTGATCGTGCCGACCAGTTTTCACGATTATCTGACATAGAACACCTAAACCTCAGGCATCTTTAACTGCTGCTTGTTATGGTTATATCGCGAGCAAAAAAAGAACCATAAAAATAAAATTCTGGGTGTTTGATCTGGTGAGATACCTTGTGAGCGTCTATACCAAATTGCAAACAGAAAAATCACATGCGCATTTTGGTTAAAAACACCACAAATAACTTTCCCTTTGTATGAATTAACAATACTCACTTTTTTTAAGTTTTTCTGTAATTTCTACGGCAAATATTCCATTTTTATAATGTGTTTAGGCTTAAATGTTCATTTAATCAGCTTATTTTTCATACAATTTAAGTTATCAATAATATAACTTTTAGGAATGTTTTATTTCCTATTAAATTTTTAAAGTTATTTCACTCGATAATGTCCGGTAATTTGATAGGCATGTAAAATATCTTCTTCCTGTGTGCCCTCTCCTATATTATGGATGATCAGCGGAACACCGCTACCTTTCACTTTACGATCTGAAACCACACCGATATGCACTAAACCACGCCCTAAGTCCCAAGTGACAATATCTCCGGCCAAATACTGCTTATCTTTGACAACAAAGCCCTGACGTTGCATCCAGGTTTGAATATTGGGAACACGCCGATGATCAATATTTTTATCAGTACTTTTTAAGCCCCATTTTTGTGGATACTGCTTAAAATTGGCTTTCATATCTTCATGAATGGCTTTTTGTAAATCAATCCCTTGCTGTCGTAATGCACGAATTATCACATCGGTACAAACACCCTTGATTAAGGGAACATCTCCCATCGGATAACGCAGTGCAGTATATGCAGGATCATAATATAAGGTTTTCCCAATTTGACTGCGTGCATCGGTCACCATTTGAGTGGCGTTAAAGGCAAAGACAGCCATATTCACGGTCATCAAACTGACCAATAATAAAATTCGTTTCATTTTTTCTTATGCACTTTAGTTTTTGAAATGATTAAAAAATGGGCTTCGAACAGATCCATACTGAACCAAGCCCATGTTTAAACGGCTACAGTTTTATCGCCAATACGCGTTCTTCTTGCATATCTCGAATGGCAGACTGAATTCCTTCACGGCCTAAGCCAGAATCTTTTACGCCACCATATGGCATGTTATCAACACGGAAAGATGGAATGTCATTAATAATCACTCCACCGACCTCTAAGTGATTCCACGCATACAACATTTTATTCAAATTTTGCGTATAGATGCCCGCCTGTAAACCAAAACGGCTGCTATTAATTTTGGCGATACCTTTTTCAAAGTTTTTGTATTTCTCTAAAATCGCTACAGGGCCAAAGATTTCATCTTTATACACTTCTAGCGATTCATCGACATTTTCCAATAAAATTGGATCAAGCAAAGCCCCCTGATGTTCACCACGAACCAATGCTTTGGCACCTTTTTTTACTGCTTTATCGACCCATTTATGTACGCGTGTTGCTTCAGCTTCCTTAATCATTGGACCGACCATGGTACTTTCCAAATGAGGATCAGCGGCTTTAAGCTGCTTCATTCTCGCCACGAGTTTTTTCTTCACATCGGCATAGATATCAGCATGCACCAAGATGCGTTGTACGCTGATACACACCTGCCCTGCATGGTTATACGCCCCACCGACTAAGCGTTCAATAAATGCCGCTGAAATTTCAGTATCAGGCTCAACCAATACCGCAGCATTACCGCCAAGTTCTAAAGTCACTTTTTTACGTCCCGCACGCGCTTTCATATCCCAACCAACCACATCTGAACCGGTAAAGCTGAGCAGTTTAAATCGGTCATCTGTGACCAAGACATCTGCATGTTCACGTGGACAAGGTAAAACTGAAAAAGCACCTTTAGGTAAATCCGTTTCTGCCAAAACTTCCGCAATTTTTAAAGCTGAAATAGGCGTCAAACTTGCAGGCTTCAAAACAAATGGACAGCCTGCGGCAATGGCAGGTGCAATTTTATGCGCAGTCAGATTGATCGGAAAATTAAACGGGCTGATCAACGATACAGGACCAATTGGCACATGTTTGACCATGCCTTGATAGCCAGATGCCGCTGCGGTAACTGCCAATGGGATCATGCGACCATCATCCATCTGTGTGACAGCATCGGCAGCAATTTGAAAGGTATTAATTAAACGTTCAACTTCAGCAGCTGCGGCTTTATGCGGTTTTCCACCTTCCGCAATTAAAATTTCAGTCAATTCTGCACGCATTTCATTAAAACGTTTAACACAGTGCAGTAAGATTTTTTGTTTTTGAAAAGGTTCTAATGCCGCCATTGCAGCGCTAGATTTAACCGCTGAATCAATGGCTTTTTCAATGGTTGCAGCATCTGCGAGTGCAACGCGTGCATATACGTCTTGGGTATATTTTTGATCCACTTCTAACCACTGATCGGTAGTCGCTGCTTTACCTGCAACATAGAGCGGATAGTCTTTTATATCTTGTACGGCTTTGGACATGACGATATTTCCATGATCTTGAGACATTATTGATAAATGTGAATAAATCTATGCCCTCTATCATGCGCTGACTGAGCACAGAGTTCACTATATTTAAGTAACAAAATGAACCACAAGCCTCAAACTCAGCTACCTAATTGCCCTGAATACCATCACTATTTTCAGATCTATGCTTGCACTGAAAACACGATGATCGAGTCTCTATATAACAATGACATTAAATTAGAAAGCTGTATAAAATATTAAATCTCATTATTTATCAATTTTTTAATAAATCATTCAGCCCAAATTCAATGATAAGAATTATGAGTACAACATAAAAAAAGCCCATCAAATGACGGGCTTTTTAAATCTACGATTTAGCTATACGAACGTTGTGTTTTCACTGAAGCTTTATTCAAATTTTCTAAAGCAGCAACTTCTTCATCCGTTTGTGCTTTGCGAATAAAGAACACTGCAATCGCTGCGATGACTACTGGAATTCCCACGGCCATAAAGTTAATTTGATGTGGCAATTCTTGTGATAATAAATAGCCGATCAGAATCGGACCAACAATCGCACCTGTACGCCCCACAGCAGATGCCCAACCAATTCCTGTCGAACGAACAGACAGCGGATAATACTGTGCAACATAGCTATAGAGTAAGATTTGAGAACCAATTGCTGATGCACCTGCGACTGCAACCAAAAGGTAGATCACAGGCTGTGGAGAATTAAAGCCGAGTAAAGATAATGCCACAGCACCTGCCAGACATAATGTAATGATCACCGGTTTTAAATGGAACTTATCCGCTAAGATACCTCCCCCAATCGTACCAATTACCGCACCAATATTCATCGCCAATAGGAACGTCAAACTGCTACCTAATGAATAACCTGCGGCCATCATTAGTTTTGGTAACCAACTACCTAATGCATACAGAGTTAATAGGCACATAAAAAAGCATAGCCAAAACAACATCGTACTTATGCCACGACCTTGCTTATACAACGCTCTAACAGACGCTCCACCCGGAACAGCAACTTCAGTCAGTTCAAGTTGAGTATTTGCAGTCACCGTTTGCTCTGGTGCAATGGTTTGAATCATCCTACGAGCTTCATCGTGACGATTCACCTTCACCAAAAATGTGAGCGATTCGGGTAAAAATTTCCAAGCAAACGGCAACAGTAACAGTGGAATACCCGCAATGAAGAACATGATTTGCCAGCCATAATCCGCAGTAAACCATGAACCAAATAGAGCGGCCATGATGCCACCCATTGCATAACCACTGAACATAGTGGTCACTAAAGTACTACGTAGATGCTTAGGTGCATATTCAGACGTCAATGCTACAAGGTTCGGTAATACTCCACCAATGCCAAGTCCAGCAATAAAACGTAAAGCACCAAATTCAGTAGGATTAGATGCAAAACCGCCTAGAAATGTGAATGTACTGAATAAAAATACACAGATCATGATGACTTTCTTACGGCCAATCTTATCAGCCAAAGTACCAAACATCATGGCACCAAACATCATCCCTGCAAGTGCTGTACTCGCTAGCATACCTGCTTGAACAGCTGTTAATCCCCAATCTTTCATCAATAAAGGCAGCGCAACGCCATTGATCGCTAAGTCATAACCATCAAATAAAATAAGAATTAGACACCACATCATGATGCTGAAATGCGATTTTGTGAACTTAGCGTTATCGACAACGCTATTCACATTCATTGTGCTTGTAGACATTGAACCTCACCTCCAATTGTGAGTTTTATTTTTCGCTACAATGCCGTTTTTCAATGTAAATTGTCCAAAATTACAAAGGTATAGATCCATACCTTTTAGATATATCCATGTTGTTTGGGAATAAAATGTCATAAAAACTCGAATATTTTTGAAATATTTATACATAAAAAAGTCGATGGACTGCGGGTCTAGTTTTAATAATGATTAATTATCAATGTGTTATTAGAAGCTAAATCACAATCAGACGATAGATTATTTGATATGAAAATTGTCAGAATAAAACTTAAATTTTATAGAAAAAAATCGCAGTTCTACGATCTAAGTCGTAGATTTCTAAATCATAAGTCATCAGCCATCACTTAAGTCGATAATTAGGCATTTAAACTGTTGTTTTAGCTGACTTACATTCAGGTTTTCCGACATTTTTAGGCTGAGAATTCCCTCAATTGATGATTTTTAAATGCGTTTATTGTCTAATAATCATCCATGTTTAAATAATTCAAGCCACAATCTATCAATATTTTTATCATCTCCCTGTTTTGTGCTTCTGCTTTTCTTCTTATTTTTCGCTTTTCTTCCGGCATAAAAAAACACCCCCTGGACTAGTCAGGGGGTGTTTCGAATAATGAGCTGGCGATGACTTACTCTCACATGGGTAACCCCACACTACCATCAGCGCTAAGAGGTTTCACTTCTGAGTTCGG
>NZ_VPDZ01000027.1:0-16994 GCF_013417465.1 Acinetobacter sp. YH12251
AGCGGATCATCAGGGCCACATTAGGATTCAAATCTATGAAGACGGCTTATGCCACAATTAAAGGTATTGAAGTCATGCGTGCACTACGTAAAGGACAAGCATCGTCATTTTATTATGGTCAGCCTCAGGGTGAAGTGTGTCTAATCAACAGGGTTTTCGGTCTCTAAGTACTTTTTAAAGGGAACATCATCGACTCAAATCTCTATTTGCAACAGTGCCATAATAAGTGCAGAAAGCAAAGAGTTACTAATTTTATACAATATAAGTTTCTGATTTATAATTAATTAACTCGATTGCAATCTAGCTTTTTCAGCAACGATTTATCTTTTTTAAAATAGTATTAATTTATTTTTTTGAGAACAAACCTTAACAAAATTACAAGTTTGTAATTTTGTTGTCATTCTGATGTATATATTTACTCATTATTATAAGTAAAGATTTTTTTGCTCAGTTCTATGTTGTAAATTCCAGCAATTATCATAGCCACGCGGCTGTTACTGAAGAGAATAGTAAGAAGTTAATATTTGCTGTAGGTTTGACCACTACTTTTTAATCGTAGAAATTATAACCGTTTTTATTACTCAAAGTTTAACTTTTGTGATTGTCTAAAAACACATAGCGGTCGAATGGCCATATTAACTGACTTAAAATCAGTCGCATACTTTAATGTAGCGGTTCTGATAGCACAAAAGTTCGCAGCATGAAAACGGAACCGGCATAATTGATTTATAGTGAACCCATACACTAAGCATAATGATTTAGAGGACGATAATCCCAATGAAAAAATTCCTTTTAGGAGCTGTTGCCGCATCTGTTTTGGCCTTTTCAGGTAGTGCTATGGCCAATTTTGTGGCAGGTCAGGACTATCAGGTGGTCGCAAAACCAGTCAAAGTCGAAAAACCGGGCAAAATTGAGGTACGTGAATTCTTCTGGTATGGCTGTGGTCACTGTTTCGCGCTTGAACCACATATGCAGGGCTGGTTGAAAAAATTACCAAAAGATGTACGTTTTGTACGTACACCTGCTGCAATGAACCCGCTTTGGGAACAGGCTGCACGTGCTTATTATGTTTCAGAAGCCCTGGGTGTGCGTCAAAAAGCACATTTACAATTATTCCATGATATTCATGATAAGCAGCGTCCAATTTTAGAACAGGCGCAATTGGCCAAGTTCTATACCCGCTATGGTATTCCTGAAGCGAAATTTAACAGCACTTATAAATCTTTCCCGATCACTTCGAAAATTGCCCAAGCCAAAAATCTGGCTGCTCAGTATCAGTTAAGTGGTGTTCCGGCAGTGACCGTGAATGGTAAATATATTGTGCAGGGCAATGATGCCAAAGTAATTCAGGTGGTGAATTACCTGATTGAAAAAGAGCGTAAAGCCAAATAAGACGCGATTGATTATCTCTAAAAAAAACCTGCATCGAATCTGCAGGTTTTTTTATTTAAACTGGAGGAATGGTTATTTACGTCCTGACTGCCGGATCTGGTGTTTCTATCGGCGGGCGATACCAGTGTAAAATTCCTCGGAATAAGAGCTGCATCTGCAACACGCTTTGCGCTTTAAAGTCATGGGATTGAATATGAATCGTGGATTGTATCTTTACCAGTTCATACCTGATATCTTCATTCAGAAAATGAATTTTCCTTTCTATTTCAACACGCAGAATTGCCGAGGCGCCCCGACGCTCTAAAACAAACAAAGGTGGTGTTTCAAAAAGTATGCTGAAAAAAACAATATGGCTTTTGATAAAATAGAGGTATGAAAATAACGCTACAAATCAAATGTCCTACCTGTCTAAGTAACAATATTGGGATAGTTTTATCACAGCATTTCAATGTTGCAAGCAAGTGATCGGTAAGTTTTTTACCGTCGGTATTGAAGGTAACAATTGTAGAATTCGTCATCGAATCAGGCGTGGATTTAGGAGAAGTTGCAACTTTTCTAAAAAGCTCGAAAATCATTTTAAAGCCTTTGATTTGACTTTCTTTTACCTTAATAACGGATTTGTTTAACGCTAGCATACTTTTTGAAACACCACCAAAGTGGTAAGGAATTCCCACTGTTACTCTAACAGAGATTAAGCAGGATCAGCTGTAAATCCACGCTCACTGAGAGTTGCAATGACTTTATCCTGACTCACTGTTGTGTTGATTTCAACGATACGGTTTTGTAAATCAATATCGAGTGAGGCATTCGAGTCGAGCTCTTTAATTGCGGTAGTAATGCCGCGTGCACAACCACCACAAGTCATATTAGCGATGTGAAATTTCATATGTTGCTCCTTTTTAACAAAACATTTGTTTAAAACATTAGAACAGTAACTCTAAACTTTCACCATACAACCAGCCTTTTTCTGAATCAGTTACTCGCTGTAACTTGGTCTGTTTACAACCTTACAGTTTTCTTCAGAGTATTCCAAAGAAGAGTGTTCTAATGACTACAGTAAAAGTACTTAACCAACATTAATGTGACTTTAAAATGACATTTTTGTCATCTACGATCACTCTGAAATTTATAAGATTAGTTATTTCAATCAATGGTAGTGAACTGAATAGATGAGACCGTTATGGGTTGAAGATAAGCTAAAAACCGGTGACTACCTTTATGTATAATGCCTCATGATGCGATTTTACTGTTCTGATTGTCGTAAGTTGACAGTCCAGTAGAAACTTTATTGCTCAGCTACAAAAGATAAATGCAGTAATGTTAAATTTCCTCAATTCCCTTATTTTGAAATTCTCTTATTCAATACCCACGACAGTGGTTATATAGCCTGTTGTTAATAGAATTGATAGACCTAATAACATCTCAAATAAAATGGCATGACTAAGGTGTTTAGCAAATTTAGGATGTTGAAGATGCGGGGTGAAATACCATTTGTTGAAGGCAGCTAAAAGTAGAATACTTATAACAAAAAACATTTTAACCATGAAACCATAGCCATATGCAGTATTGATTAAGGTATTAAAATCTTTAATTAAAAGAAGAGCTACACTAGCGCCACAGGCGATTAATATCCCAACAATGAAAGCAGCAATACGTCCAAATACATGCATGCGATCTTTTAAAGGTAAACCACTTATTTCCCGGCTGGTTTTCCATAACGGATATAAAGACCCCATCCATAACGACATAACTAGAATATGGATTGATAATAAAATTTGAGCAAGTAAGGTTAAATTAGCGACATGTCCGAGCTGGGAAAAACTAAAAATAATCGGGAGAAGTAAAACACAAAATATTGAACTTTCAATTATAGAAAAATGACCTTTGTTCCTGTTAAGTTTAACCACCATGAGAAGAAGTAAAAGAGCAAAACTAATAGAACGAAGAACGTATATATACCCCGTCGGAGTATTAACCAATATATTAATATACGTGGGGTCCACCATACCTGTAATACCAGTATTGGCAAAACTACCAATCAGAATAAAAAATCCCAAGGTACTGGAAATTAGGCCTAATCCAGCGCCAATTGTAATATATTTAAGAATCGATTCTTTTAGTTCAAGATATTGTCTAAGTAAAAAATAGCAAAAGGCTCCACCAACGACAAAAGCTACACTTAAATATAAAATAACCTTAGTTAACCAAGTGGCCCACATCCAATATTCAGAAATCATTATTTTTGTCCATTCTAGAACAACATGCCAGCACCTCACTGACATGTTGAAAGGTAATCAATTCTTATTTAGTTGATTTGATAGTGAAACTATATTCACCATTCATGTTGTGACCATCTTTCCCCATTGTTGTCCAGACAACGGTATATTTACCTTTTTTCAGTTTCGGAAGAGCGACATCAAAGGATTTCTTTAAGTCATGAGTAACTTTATATTTTAAAGGAACATCTCTTCGCTGAGCATCCAGTAACTTAATATTCATCAACATAACCTCTGCACCAAAGTTAAGGGTCAAGTTCTTTGGTTGACTAAGGATAGATGCATTTTCCGCAGGAATCGCACTCACTAAACTCACATGAGCGAACGTAGTTGTAGTAGCCACAATCATTGTTGCAGCTACTACAACATTACGTAGAGCAGTCATTTTATTTTGAAATAATTTCATTTACGTTTCCTCTTGATTCGTTAGTTCATTAGAGATGACTTTATAAAATCTATATTTAATGAGACCACATCATCTCCTCTTATATTTCAATTATTAGTGAGAGACAGAAACAGAGCGATGACTTCAAAATTACATTTTTGTCATTTTTAAAATTTAAAATCTTTAACTATTAAAATAATCTTATTGAAAAATAATGATCATTTAACAAACAAATTATGCAGGTGGTTGATTTATGAAATGTAGTAATCATTTTGTCTAAGAAAATAGTAGCTATTTAATTTTTTATATTTTAGTTTAAATATAAACATGTTATGTTTAATTTGATCTAATATAAATTTGTGGGCTAAGCACATGACTCAAACACGTCCAAGAATGACCAAATTATTTGAACAGCTTGGTTTAGCTTCTACTGAAGAAGCAATTGCAAAATTCATAGAGAGCCATCAGCTAGCTGGAGATGTTTTTTTAACACAAGCAATTTTTTGGACTGATGCTCAACGTCATTTTTTAGAAGAAAAACTACACTCTGATGGTGAATGGACGACAGTGATTGATCAATTAAATGAGTCTTTACATGAAAATTCAGTAAAATAATTTTCCGTTAGTATTAAGGATCTACATTCTTCCCTGCATTGAATACAACTCATTCATACAGTAGTACTGTTTTGGAGATGGAATCTCTATTATATAAGTAGTAGATTCCTTACTCTGAAATTTGGATTATAAACCCTAATATTAAAAATAATCTTCTTTACCTTCTATCGGCTTTGTTGCATAAATATGTAAGCATCTGATTTAAATAAATTTAATTTTGGATCAAAAAATAATCAAAACTTCTAAAATCATATAGTTATGAAATCTTTGTGCAACAAAGCCCCTTCTATCTAATAAATATACCAATAAGTTTAATAATTAAATTATCCACCCTTTTTTCTATAAAAAACTATTTTGATCAACTGTATTTTTTCTTTAAAGGAATAAGAGTGTAAATTACATTAAGAATGTGTCTCTAACTAGCCTTGGAGTCATCTAATCATTTCATTTTTATTTTTTTAAGCACATAAAATCATAACAACTTTAATAGTTTTAAAAGATTAATATTAAATAAAATTTTTGTCATCTCAGCATAGACTATATATTTCGAGAAGATCTCAAAATTACATTTTTGTCATTTTTAAAAATAATTAATTAATAGTGCTAAAATTTTTAAGAGAGACAGAGAATAACCAAAAATTTCATCAGTTTAGTAGTCAAATTCCTAGACTCTGTTCAGTACTAAAACATAGCTTTTACTTCCAAATTATTTAAAGGAAAAAATTATGATGAAATTCAAAAACATTTTTTTGGGCTTATGTATCGCAGCCGCGTCATTGAATACATTTGCACAGCAATCCGATGAACACAAAGATCACCACCCTGAAAAAACAGCACCATCTGCAGTAACAATTAAGCAAACAGTTACCAGCACCACTGCTACAGATAAAATGGCTGCAATGGACCAGCACATGAAAGCAATGCAAGCCATGCATGCAAAGATGATGGCTGCAAAAAACCCTCAAGAACGTCAAAAACTTATGGCTGAGCACATGAAACTCATGCAAGGAGGTATGAGCATGATGAAACAGATGAGCGGCCAAAGCATGCATGCAAATATGGCTGACCGTCAGCAAATGATGGAAAAACGTATGGACATGATGCAATCCATGATGCAGATGATGATGGACTGTATGCCTCCCTCCACAACTAAATAATTACCCATGAATTAGAGAGGGAAGCACCATGAACCATCAACCTCAAGAACATAATTCAGTACCTAACTTTTGGTCTACACGTTATGCCATCGGCCTATTCGTGATTGGTGGTGTGGCAGCCTATTTTCTCTTAACCGAGCATTTGGCCCATGTCGTTGGTGTTTTACCCTTTTTACTCCTTTTAGCATGCCCACTCATGCATATTTTTATGCATGGTGGTCATGGACATCACCATCATCAACAGAAAAATCCAGACACATCAGATAATAAAAAATCAAGCGAACCAGGAGACCCCTCATGAATCATGCGGAATCGGCTTATGGTTTATGGACGCTGGTTATCATTAACTCAGCAGTTTTTATCATGTTCGCTTTCAGTTTTTTTAGACCTTCCACTGCGCGCGATTGGCGTACATTTGGGGCCTTTTCGGCTTTTATCATTGCTCTATTTGTCGAAATGTATGGTTTTCCTTTAACCATTTACCTGTTATCTGGTTGGCTTCAAACTCGCTTCCCTCAACTTGACTTACTTTCTCATAATGCAGGTCACTTGTGGTCAACGCTATTAGGTGAAAAAGGTGATCCACATTTTGGCATTTTGCATATCGCCAGTTACGTTTTCTTGGGCTATGGATTTTACCTGTTATCAACGTCATGGCACGTGCTGTACAACGCGCAACGTCAGCATTCTTTAGCGATCACAGGCCCTTATGCACGTATACGTCACCCACAATACGTGGCTTTTGTGATGATCTTGCTGGGTTTTTTATTGCAATGGCCAACTTTACTGACACTGATTATGTTTCCAATCCTACTCTTAATGTACAGCCGCTTGGCAATTAAGGAAGAGGCTGAAATGAGTAAACAGTTTGGCGCTGTCTATGACAGCTATGCTCAACAGACTCCGAGATTTATTCCAAAATTCGGCCATAAAACCACTTTTCCATAAGAGAATTATTTATGTCAGATCAAAAAAATCATAACCAGGACCATATGGCACAGGCTACAACAGACGTACTGAAAGACCCAGTCTGTGGTATGACCGTCACTGAAGAATCGAAATACCATGAGGAATTTAAGGGGAAAACTTACTTTTTTTGCAGTGATAAATGTCAATCAAAGTTTCATAGCAGCCCGGTGCAATATATCGCTAAACCCGCAACGACGACTGCCGATGCACATACACAGCATCATCAGACTGTTCAACACGTTAATGCGGCAAGCACAACAGGTACGACCATCTATACATGCCCAATGCATCCAGAAATCAGGCAAGATCATCCTGGAAACTGTCCTAAATGCGGAATGACACTGGAGCCACTCATTCCTGAATTAGAGGAAGATGAGAATCCGGAGTTACGTGATTTCCGCCGACGCTTCTGGTGGACACTGCCATTGACCATCATCGTGACTTTTTTGGCGATGTTTGGTCATCAAATGAACCTGTTCAATATGGCTGTTCAGAGCTGGATTGAACTGGTGTTGTCACTCCCAATTGTACTTTGGGCAGGTTGGCCATTTTTTTCCCGGGGTTGGCAATCGGTTGTGAATCGCAGCCCGAACATGTGGACGCTGATTGGTTTGGGCACTGGAGCTGCATTTATTTATAGTGTGGTCGCAACCATTGCACCGCAAATCTTCCCAGACTCATTTATTTCCATGGGTCGTGTCGCTGTTTACTTTGAAGCTTCAGCGGTCATCATTTCATTGACCCTACTGGGACAAATATTGGAGTTAAAAGCACGTTCGCAAACTTCTGCTGCAATTAAGTCACTCCTTGGGCTCGCTCCTAAAACAGCTCGCCGAATCCTGCCTGATGGAACTGAAGAAGATGTTCCTCTAACGCATGTCCATGTAGGAGATTTACTCAGAATTCGCCCAGGTGAAAAAGTGCCTGTGGATGGTGTAATCACTGAAGGAAGTAGTTCAGTGGATGAATCGATGCTGACAGGTGAACCTTTACCGATCACTAAACGCATCGGTGATAAAGTCATTGGTGCTACCCTGAATACCAATGGTTCCCTAATCATGCGTTCAGAGAAAATTGGTTCAAGTACCATGTTGTCTCAGATCGTACAGATGGTGGCGCAAGCTCAACGCTCAAGAGCCCCAATGCAACGCATGGCTGATCAGGTTGCAGGTTGGTTTGTCATGGCTGTAGTAGCCATTGCCTTGCTTACCTTCTTTGGATGGGGACTGTTCGGCCCAGAAGAGTCGAGCTGGGTTTATGCATTAATCAATGCTGTGGCAGTACTCATTATTGCCTGTCCTTGTGCACTAGGCTTGGCAACTCCAATGTCTATCATGGTTGCAACGGGTCAAGGTGCTACTCATGGTGTGTTGTTCCGCGATGCAGCAGCCATTGAGAATCTGCGCAAGATTGACACACTAATCATCGATAAAACAGGTACGTTGACCGAAGGACGCCCTGTATTCGATCGTGTGGTTGCCGCATCAGGTTTCGATGAATCTGAAGTATTACGTTTAGCCGCCAGTCTTGATCAAGGCAGTGAACACCCGCTAGCCGAAGCGATTGTAAACGCAGCACACGAACGTGGCCTGCCTCTTGAAACACCAGAAAATTTTGAATCAGGCTCAGGGATTGGTGTTCGAGGTCAAGTGGGCGATCGTCAGTTAGCTTTGGGCAACACAGCACTGATGGAGCAATTAGGTATCTCGGTACAATCGCTGATTCCGCAAGCCGAAGAGCTGCGTTCAGAAGGTGCAAGTGTGATGCATCTAGCCATCAATGGTGAATTGGCCGGCCTGCTTGCAGTATCCGATCCCATCAAAAAAAGTACCCCAGAAGCACTTGCCACCCTGAAGGAAGCGGGTCTACGTATCGTGATGGCAACAGGAGATGGTCTCACCACTGCCCGTTCAGTCGCAGCACGTCTAGGCATTGATGAGGTACATGGCGAAGTCAAACCCGCAGATAAACTAGAACTGGTCAGCAAATTGCAGAAGCAAGGTCGCATCGTGGCTATGGCTGGTGATGGCATCAATGATGCACCAGCCTTGGCTAAAGCTGATGTCGGTATCGCTATGGGAACCGGGACTGATGTTGCAATGAATAGTGCCCAAGTTACGCTGGTCAAGGGAGATTTACGAGGGATTGCTGTTGCCCGTTCACTTTCGGAAGCTACTGTCGGCAACATGAAACAGAACCTCATGTTTGCTTTCCTTTACAATGCTTTGGGTATCCCTATCGCGGCTGGCGTACTATATCCATTTACCGGTTGGTTGTTGTCACCGATGATTGCCGCCTTGGCTATGAGTTTGAGTTCAGCTTCAGTCATCACCAATGCCCTTCGCCTGCGAAATAAAAAGTTCTGATAGAGAGTTCCTTTCTTCCACCAGATGTATCAGGGCTGGTTGCAGCACTCGCCATCGGCCTGCTCATTGGTTTAGAACGAGGATGGCAGGATCGAGAACTGCCAGAAGGCAGCCGAGTAGCAGGTCTACGTACCTTCACATTGACAGGATTGCTCGGAGGAGTGCTCGGTCATTTACAACCAAACTTCGGAGCTTGGCCGCTAGTTGCGGCCGTATTAGGGCTTTCCTTATTATTAACAGTGTCCTACGCGCGTACTGCAAAACTTTCCGGTAATCTAAGCGCTACCACGACGATCGCGATGCTGTTGACATTAGTTTTAGGTGCATATGCATCCCATGGTAATGTTACTTTAGCATTAACCGCGGCTGTAATCGTCGCTGTATTTTTGGATCTCAAGCCAACCTTACACGGTTGGCTACGCTTGATAGAGCATCGTGAATTAACCGCATCCCTGCAGTTGCTGGTACTTTCTGTCGTTATATTACCCTACTTACCCAATACGGGTCTGGGACCTTTTGCTGCATTAAATCCTTACCAGTTATGGTGGGCAGTGATCCTGATTGCCGGACTCTCTCTGGCAGGTCATTTTGCCATGCGGCTTACCGGTTCAGAAAGAGGCATATTCTGGACAGGTCTATTGGGTGGTTTGGCATCTTCTACAGCTGCAACTGTCGCACTGGCACGCTATACACGCCAGCACCCCGTCATGGTCAGTGCTGCTATTTCTGGAACATTGGCTGCCTGTGGCATCATGTTTTTTCGTATGGTTGTGCTGATAGGCGTCATTGAGCCAGCATTGCTAAGCACTTTTGGTGGTGCAATGATGATTGCGGGAATCCTTCTACTGGGTATGGCATTGTGGAGACAACGCCAAATTACCAGCGCTGAAAACAACGATCGAACAATAGAAGTAATGGCTCCTTTTGATCTTGGGACAGCATTCAGCTTCGCTGTTTTCCTGGCTGTCATGGCAGTCTTGGTCCCGGCAGCAAAACAATGGTTGGGCACCAGCGGCATCTTCGTATTATCGACTATTTCTGGGCTAGCAGACGTAGATGCTATTTTAGTCTCACTTGCCCGCCTGCATAGTACTGAAGGCTTAACAACAAATGTGGCTGCTGTCGCGCTAGGGCTGGCCACACTGAGCAACATGTTAAGCAAAGCGACAATTGCATGGATGACAGGGGGGGCACAGTTTGGCCGAGCTATCATATTTGGCTACACAATTGCCATGATAGGTGCTGGCGTAGCTCTGGCTCTCAGTTTGAGCTTTATGTAAGGTCAACTCGGGTAAATGGAAGATGTTCAAAAAATGAGTTAAAATGATTCCCCTTGCATGGATTCACTTTGAAAAACAATGGTAAAAATGATTCGACCATTGAGGGATTCAGCCTGGATGGTCGCCCCAAGCATATCAAGAATAGATTTTGTTATGGCAAGCCCTAAGCCGGTTCCTTCTTCTGTTCTTTGTCTAGACGCATCTGTTCGATAAAAACGATCAAATAACCTGGATAGTTGTTCAGGAGAGAGTTCAGGGCCTTCATTTTCAATTGAAAATATTGTGTTATCTAAATTCTGTTGAAGTTTTATCTGTATTGTAGAATTCTTGTTTCCATATTTAACTGCATTAGACAATAGGTTGCTGAGTGCGCGACGTAACATAGCAGGATCACCTTTTACATTGCCAGATCCTGTTTGTTGAAGTGTCATATTTTTTTCGGCAGCTAGAGCGTCATAGAAATCAAATAAAGCGGTAACTTCTTTAATGAGGTCAATATTCTGTAAGTTCTGTAAATTTAAGTCATGTTCTGCTTTTGCCAAGAAAAGCATATCGGACACCATTCGAGCCAAACGTTCAAATTCTTCTAAATTAGAAAATAGTATTTCTTGATAAGTACCAATATCTCGGTTACGGGCGAGACATACTTGAGTTTGGGTCATTAAATTATTAATCGGTGTTCTAATTTCATGTGCTAAATCAGATGAAAAATCGGAAAGTTTTTCTAAAGCTGACTCTAGTCTGTCCAGCATAGCATTGAAGGCAATTGCTAATGATTTTAGTTCTGTTGGTGTATGCTCAACTTCTAAACGTTCTGAAAGATGTTGAGCAGAAATTCCTTGTGCGACCTTAGCCATTTTTTGCACGGGTCTTAAACCTCTCCAGGTTGCAAACCAGCCTAAAAACATTAAACAAATCGTACCGGCTAAACCAATGTAAAAAAGTTGACGCTTAAAATCATTTAAAAAATGTAGATGTTCAGATGTATCGATCCCCACAATAATGCGTACAGATTGTATTTCAGTATTTTTGTTTATATCCGTGTTGTAGATCATGCCATGATAGGTCTTATTCTTAATTTTCCATTTAATCCAAGGGTTATTTGCTGACTTGATTAACTGTTGAGTATTAATGATTGAAGGTGTAGAACTAAATAAAATCTGACCTGCCGGTCGTTCTATTTGGACCATAAGATCATGGTGTCCAACTAAAGCATCTTTCAAATATAGATCAAGTTCTGGAGAATTTTTAGGATGCTGTTGGAGAAGATTCTGAATAAGCTGGATTTTACCTTCTAATTGGGTACGATCTTGCGTTTCAAAATGATGCATCACTAATTTATGGATGAAAAACCCCATCATAATGAGAATGCATATAGTCGATAATGAGAAAATAATACCAATACGAAAACTGATAGATTTGAATAATTTATTATTCATCTTCTACCTCTAATACATACCCCATTCCTCGAATATTCTGAATTAACTTAGGGGTAAAATTACTATCTACTTTATTTCTTAATCGTTTAATAGCGACTTCAACTACATTTGTATCACTATCAAAGTTCATATCCCAAATTTGAGATGCAATAAGTGCTCTTGGTAGAATTTCACCTCTTCTACGCATAAAAAGCTCCATAAGCGCAAATTCTTTAGCCGTCAGATCAATGCGTTGACCTGCTCGTGTTACCCGACGTTTTCTCAAATCAAGTTCTAAATCAGCAATCTTAATAATATTATTATCTTCTCTTTGTTGCCCTCGTCTAAGGAGCGTTTTTATTCGAGCTAGAAGCTCTGCAAAAGCAAAAGGCTTAACTAAATAATCATCAGCGCCTAGCTCTAATCCTTTTACTCGATCTTCGATTTGATCTCGGGCGGTAAGAAAAAGAATGGGCATTGTTTTACCGCTGCTACGAATATCATTGATAATATTCCAACCATTTAGTCCAGGTAACATCACGTCTAAAATAATTAAGTCATACTCTTCAGAAAGAGCTTGATGTTTACCCGTTAACCCATCTGTAACCCAGTCCGTAATATAGCCAGCTTCGGATAAACCTTGCTTGAGATAATCACCAGTTTTTTGTTCATCTTCAACTAATAGTATTCTCATTTCCGAATCCTAAGTCATTCATTAAAACTATAATAACGTTATAAAACATCTGATCGAGATAGATTACAAAAATGTCATTTTCAAGTCACTTAGATGTTCAGTGCTTCACTTTATTGTAGTAGCAAGAAATTAACTTTTAGAGAAACTTATGAAAACTGTAGTGCGTCGTAGTCTAACAATTTTAATGTGTGCTGGAACTTTAATTGCTGGTACTCAATCTTGGGCAAAAGATGTATCAACCTCAAGTGCCACTAAAACGGTAAAAGCACAGGAACCTTGTACAAAACCTTGTAAAATGGAAAAAGATGACAAGACTCAGCAAGATCATAGTCAACATCAGTCTCCTAACTCATCTGACATGTCAAAAATGGATCATGCTATGATGAATATGGACCATTCTAAAATGGATCATTCAAAGATGAATATGCCTGGTAGCAATAAATAATTTTATAAATAGCGAGAAAGAAGTATTAAAGTTTATACTAAATATTTGCTTTATTACTTCAATCTTGACCTTTCTAAAGGTGAGATAGAATGTCAAAAAAGTTAAGTCATATACTCTTAATTGGAGTTGGTTTATTTTCATCAACTTGGGTAATGGCGGCAGTTAAAGAATATGATTTAACAATCGCTGAACAAACTGTAAATATCACAGGAAAACCAGTTGAGAGAATTACTGTAAATGGTAAATTCGTTGCACCACTTCTTGAATTTGAAGAAGGTGATGAAGCCGTTATCCGTGTTCACAATAAGTTAAAAAATCAGGACTCTTCAATCCATTGGCATGGCTTATTATTACCTGGAATTATGGATGGTGTACCTGGATTTAACAAATTTAATGGCATTGCCCCTAATACAACTTATGAATATAAGTTTAAAGTCCGCCAAAATGGTACTTATTGGTATCATTCACATAGTAAAGGACAAGAACAAGACGGTTTATATGGTGCTTTTGTTATTTATCCTAAAGATAAAACTCCACTAACAGCTGCTGAAAAAACCGATAAAGATTACGTTGTTTTGCTTTCTGATTTTCATAATTCAACAAGTGATCAAATTATGAAAAATCTTAAAAAAGAAGCAGATTACTATCAGAACCGTCGCGAAACAGTATTCGATGTATTAAAACAAGTTAAACGTGATGGATTAAAGGCAACTTGGCAAGACCGCTCTATGTGGAATCAGATGCGAATGCTGAAAACAGATATGTCCGATGTGACTGGTTATACATTTTTAATGAATGGCAAAACACCTCAGCAAAACTGGACCGGTAACTTCAAAGCTGGTGAAAAAGTTCGCCTTCGTTTTATTAATGCTTCCGCTATGTCATTCTTTGATGTACGCATTCCAAACCTAAAAATGACTGTAGTCAGTGCTGATGGTCAACCTGTAAAGCCGGTTCCTGTAGATGAGTTCCGTATTGGTACTGCTGAAACCTATGATGTCATTGTGGAACCAAAACAAGCACATTACCAAATTGAAGCTGAATCTATTGATCGTACCGGTTTTTCAGTGGGAACATTACATGAAGAAAGCAGCCCAGCAGTCAAACAAATTGAGATGCCTAAATCTCGCCCTCGTGCTTTATTAACTATGGAAGATATGGGGATGAGCCATGACATGTCATCTATGAAAGGTATGGATCATGATATGTCTTCTATGAAAGGCATGAATCACGATATGTCTTCTATGAAAGGTATGGATCATGATATGTCTTCAATGAAAGATATGAATCATGATATGTCTTCTATGAAAGGCATGAATCACGATATGTCTTCTATGAAAGGTATGAATCATGATATGCCGATGAATAGCGCTACTGTTAAGGCGGCTTCAGACAAGAATGATAATACCGTATTTGGATGGGCAAATGCTTCAACACCTGAAGGTAATAAAGCATTGCAATATAGTGATTTGCAATCGTTAGATCCTCAAAAAGACACTCGTGCAGCTGAACGTGAAATAGAGATCCGTCTTGGTGGAAACATGGAGCGTTATATTTGGACAATAAATGGTAAAAAATTTAATGAAGCCGACCCACTAGTGGTGAAGTATGGTGAACGTATTCGCTTAAAATTTGTCAATGACAGTATGATGGCTCACCCAATGCACTTACATGGCATGTTTATGCAGCTTGAGAATGGTCAGGATCCAAGCAATATGCCAAACAAACATACGGTAATTGTTCCACCTGGGAAAACGATAACCACTCTACTCACAGCTGATGAGTTAGGTGAGTGGGCTATTCATTGTCACCTGCTTTACCATATGAGTGCAGGAATGATGAATAAACTCATTGTAGCCCAAGTAGACAAAGATAGTGTTTCAAAAAATATTGTTGCTCAGCCCCCAATAAATGAGAAGGGAGTAAATCCACATGCAAATCACTAAGAATTTCTTCTCAAAAACAGTCTTATCAATTGCATTAATAAGTATATCAAACTTAACTTTTGCTAATAGCAGCACTTCGGAACAAGAAAGTAATATTACAAATGGTATGAGAGTCTTATTACAGGAGTCTGGTGGCTTAAGATATAGCCCCCAAGAATTGTATCCAGAATATTATTCAATGGAAAATGCAAATGGGGGAGATAATATTATTCTGACCGCAAGAAAGAGATCAGCCCCATCTCATGATGATCATCTTAAAGAACATGGCGGACAAATTTATCAAGCAACAAAACTTGAAAATGCATGGATAGTTGATGAAGATGGTAAGGGTACACTAGGAACGAAGTTTGAAACTTTGATTGGGACAGATGAAAATCGTCTATTTATTGAAGCCAATTCGGAAAAGTCAGAAAGTAATGATCCAGAATATGCTGTATCAGCACTTTATAGCCGTAACGTAGCCCCATTTTGGGATGTACAAGCTGGGGTAAGATATAGTGAAGATAAAAATAACAGCAGCAGCGATCGAGTGGATGGGGTTATTGGTATATTAGGTCTAGCTCCTTATTTCTTTGAAACACAAGCATATCTTTATGGCGGTGAGAATAATTTTTGGGGAGCAAGTTTTGAATTAGAACGTGATTTGCTTTTAACTCAGAAACTTATTACTCAACCTTATATCGAAGCAGATGTAATATTTAGCGATGATTCTAACTATGCTGCAAAATCAGGTTTATCAGAACTAAAAACTGGTATCAAAACCCGATATGAGATTACTAAGCGAATTAAACCTTTCATTGATGTTGCTTACCAATATGAAAAAGGACAGAAAGCCACTTCTATGCAAGAGGCAACAGAGTCTGAAAAGGGATGGAAATATGGTGCAGGCATCGAATTAGTTTTTTAAAATAGTATGATTTGGATTCATGAATGGTAGCTTCGGCTACTATTCATGAATTATTACTATTTATTTTCGAATCTGTAAAACTAAAAAAGCTTAATTTTTGGTCTATTTTTATGCAGTGGTTAAAAACATGCTTAAAATTATCACTTATGAGAGTTTTTGATATGCCAACTAAAAAACCAACATCTGAGCGTGATATCGCTAAAGCAGCTGCTTATATATTGCAAGAAAGCTTTATTAAGGGAATTTTGCTTGTTTAGTTCAGTTGATTTCTCTAAAGATTTAGATTCTAGATTCTAGATTCTTGTTTCATCTAGAGTCTTTAAATTTTTAGAGATGGAATCTCAAATTTAATTAGAGGTTCGGTATATTCAATAGAACTTTATAATTTTTAATCCATTTGAAGTGTAATCCAATTTTTTTTCAGCAATAATCTATTTTTAGTGCTCAGCAATTAGAATTAAAGTATCTTGAACTTCATTTAAATCAGATTCAGAAAATGGATAAAGGTAAAATCTGATGTTAGCTATATGGCGAACTTTGTATAATTTATACTCTATTTCGCTATATAGCTAACATTAAATATAGGGAAAAATCAGAAATTATGGCTACTAGAAACGAAATCGGAGAAAAAATAAAATTGGCTAGGAAAAATCTAGGTTATACACAAAAGAATGTATCAGAGAAATCTGGAGTCAATAAAACAACAATTTCTGAGATTGAAAATGGTCACTTCACAGGCTCTTTTGACTTGTTTGAAAAAGTACTGAGTTGTGTCGACTTACAGTTCGAAGTCGTACCTAAAAAGCATACATTACCTCAATGGGACGAAATCGAGTTGTTATTCAGAGAAAATTGAATTAAAGAATGGGGGATTAACTTCCATTCTATGACTTCGCATAAGAGATTTTATATTAAGTAAGTTCATGAAAGGCCTGAGAACAGAGGGCACTGTTGCAAATAGAGATTTGAGTCGATGAAGTTCCTTTTTAAAAGTGCTTAGAGACCGAAAACCCTGTTACTTCACCTTGAGGCTGACCATAATAAAATGACGATGCTTGTCCTTTACGTAGTGCACGCATGACTTCAATACCTTTAATTGTGGCATAAGCCGTCTTCATAGATTTGAATCCTAATGTGGCCCTGA
>NZ_VPDZ01000028.1:0-13487 GCF_013417465.1 Acinetobacter sp. YH12251
CAATACCAGCGCACAGCCCAAAGAATGATTTCGCCCTGAAAATGCCGACCATGGAAAGGATTCATATGCTGCACCTTTAGCTAAAACAGTCTTCAGCTTACCATTCGTGGTTATTTGCAACAGTGCCCTTACTTCAAAGCCAAAATTTTTCGGGCACCATTAAGTACGAATAAAGAAACCAGTATGCCAATGATTAAGTCTGGATAAGCTGATCCCGTCCACGCCACGAGTACACCGGCAAATATAACGCCCATATTTACGACAACGTCATTCGCCGAGAAAATCCAACTGGCTTTCATATGTGCGCCATCTTCTCGATGACCAGAAATAAGATATAAGCATGTCACGTTAGCTATAAGTGCGAGCAGGCCAATAACAATCATGAGCGTTGATTCTGGCTCGCTTCCAAACATGAATCGTCTAATGACATCAACAATCACGATAACAGCAAGTAATAACTGAATCCAACCTGCGAAATGGGCTGCTTTTATTTGATATTTCGCAGCTTTTCCGACGGCATATAGCGCAATACCATAAACGGCTGCATCGGCAAACATATCTAGAGAATCAGCAATCAATCCCGTAGACGCAGCAATAATACCGCTGATGAATTCTATAAAGAAAAGTAGAGCATTAATACCTAATAACAGTTTAAGTACTTTAGCTTGTCTCACAGGATCAGGTTCATTAGGTATATCGCCTGAAGAAAGCTGTGTTTCATCAAGTTTCGCCCCAAAACCCAGTCCTTCGAGTTTAGCCGTAATTTGCTGAATCCCTTCATTATGGAAGACTTTCAGTTTTCGATTGGGAAGATCAAAAGTAAGACCTTTAACTGCTTCAATATCTGCAAGAGCCATACGGACCATTTGCTCTTCAGCAGAGCAATCCATTTTAGGAATGGTGTAGGTACTTGTTTGCTTAGCCTGTTGATTGCTTATATAAGTTTCAGTCTTCACAAGCTTTGCACCAAAACCCAAAGCTTCAAGTTTGGTGGTTATATTTTCATCTTTTTGATTATGTAGAACCTTTAAAGAACGGTTAGGTAAATCAAAGATGAGTTTTTGAACACCATCAATTGAAGATAGCGCCATACGAACCATCTGTTCTTCCGCAGAACAATCCATTTTGGGAACTAAGTATTCACTCATGTAGTGCGAATCTTTTAAAATATCTTCAGTGCTTAAATTTTCTTTGGGATCAGAACCATAACAGGATTGAGCGGTATCTTCACAACTGTTTGAAGTGTTACAGCAAGGAGATGAAGATTTTTTTTCTTCCTCTTCACCACAACAGCTAAGCGTATTATCACAATTCTTTGAATTGTTTGCTTCTGCAATTGATGGATGATTTTCTTGTTGAGATTTCTTATCTTCGCATGGTGTTTCTTTACTACATCCACAACCACTCATAATTATACCCATTAAAAAAATTATAAACTTTGAATATTAGAACCCCTATAGTTACTATAGAGTCAAGAATCTTTGGAAATACTAACTCAATGCATTTAAAAATTGGTGAACTCTCTAAAAAAACCTCATGTTCAGTATTAACAATTAGGTTTTATGAAAAGGAAGGTTTAATTCCGGAACCGGAAAGAACGGAAGGAAATTACCGCCTTTACGATGTAGGCTATGTTGAGCGAATTAAATTTATTTTGAATTGCCGAACTTTAAATATGAGTTTGAATGAAATTCGTCAATTACTTACCTATAAAGACAAACCTGAGAAAAATTGTTCAGATGTGAATGAATTAATTGACTTACATGTCAGTGCTATCAGAGAAAATATAATCAAGCAACAAAAGCTTATTGAACAACTATCTGATTTAAGAGGTACTTGTGATGGTTTATGTACAATTGACCAATGTGGAGTTTTAAAAAATCTAGCTTGATTATCTAGACCTATGCTTTTTTCAAAAAATCGGCACTGTTGCAAATAACCACGAATGGTAAGCTGAAGACTGTTTTAGCTAAAGGTGCAGCATATGAATCCTTTCCATGGTCGGCATTTTCAGGGCGAAATCATTCTTTGGGCTGTGCGCTGGTATTGTAAATATGGCATTAGCTATCGTGAACTGCAGGAAATGCTGGCCGAACGGGGTGTGAATGTTGATCACACGACTATTTACCGTTGGGTTCAACGTTATACGAATCTAAAAATGGGAGCCTATAGCTCCCATTTTTATTGTTAAACGTTGAATCCTATATGTTTTCCTGTTGGAAGCTCTACATCAATACGGAGCTTCCCACCCATTGCCTCAACATACTTTTTCAAGGTTGAAATCTTAAGATCATTGCCACGATTTTCTATTGCTGAAAGCGATGGCTGTTTTATTCCCAAAGTTTCAGCAAGCTCTTTTTGAGAAATTTCGAGTTCTTCACGAATAAGATGAAGCTGATTTTCTAGCAGTAATTCATCAGCCATTTTTTGAATACGGGCTTGGCTCTCTGGAGAGCGGCTAGCTAACAATTCTTGCAGAGTCTTAGCCATTAGATTTATCTCCTAGGGTAGTGAGATGAAGTTGGTATTGTTCATCTGCAATATCCAGCATGTCTTTATAAAAACGCTTTTTACCGCCTTTATCAGCAATACATAGAACAATAGCCTGTCGTAAGGGATCAAATGCGAAGAAAGCTCTTAAGGATCTACCGCGATGTTGAACACGCAGTTCTTTCATATTGGTAAATTTAGACTCATACACAGTATCTACTAAAGGACGGCCTAAACTCGGTCCCTGCTGCTGTAGAACAACCAGGGCAGCTAGGACCTTCTCTTGTGTAGGTTCATCTTGCTGTTCAAGCCACTGATTAAATAGATCTGTCGTAATGACTGTCCACATACCACAACCAAAATATAGATTATAGTCTATATTTTAGGGGCATTATGTTTGTTTTGCAAATGAGAAAGGATAGGCAATAAAAAAGCCCGACATCCTGTCGGGCTTTTCCATATTTGGCGCTTAGATCTGACTCCTGTCTGATCTCACGTTCCTTGTTGTTCATCTTATTCTTTTTATCTGGAGCATCCTGCTCTCTATGTCTTCATGATAGGAAATTTCCAGTATTGCGGATAGCAGCAAAGGGCCGAGATTGGTATGAGCCAGGGCTTACAAAATAGCCTAAATTTTATCCACAAAAAATGTGGATAATTTTGGACATTGAGGTATTGATAAAATTTGAAAAACCTCAAAACTGACTATTTTTTAGTCAAATTTATTGGCAAGAAGTATCAAAACCGCTCATAAAAAAAGCCGACTTGTTTCAAAATCGGCTTTTTGGTCATTTTTGGATTTTTCTATTTTTATTAAGTGGTTGATATTTAGATTAATATACAAGTGTATTGCGTATAACCACCATTATGTTAAATGAATGATAATTGACATTTTGTTCATTAATACTGATATGCAACGAATTTTATTATATGTCACCCCTCAATTACAAATATAAATGACTGCTCGTCTAATCATCTCCATTACACAATTAAATGTTAAAATGCATAGCTACTTCATCTAAGATAAAATATATGTATCCAAATCTACAGCACAGCTTCGAAAACAGCGTCATTCTCGTTGTAGAAGATGATTATGATATTGGTGACATTCTTGAAAAATACATAAAAAATGAAAACATGCAGGTCATCCGTGCATTGGATGGACAACAAGCTTTAGAGTGCCTAAAAGCCAACTCTATCGACCTGATTCTCCTTGATATTAAATTACCCAAACTAAATGGCTGGGAAATTCTACAAATCATCCGTCAAACAAGTCATTTACCTGTCATTATGCTGACTGCCTTAGATGATCAAGTGAATAAGATCATGGGGCTAAAAATGGGTGCTGATGACTTTATTATTAAGCCATTTAACCCAAACGAAGTGATTGCACGAATACAAGCCGTACTTAGACGAAGTACAAGCCAAAATATGGAAATAACTAATATTATTCGTTATAGAAATATTGAAATTAATCCAGATCATCATCAAGTTTACATTTCAAATGGTCAAAGAAATCAGTTGCTCAACCTTACGTTAACTGAGTATAAGATACTGTTTTTGATGGCAAAAACACCGAATAAAGTCTTTACACGTAATGAATTGATCCAAAACTGTATGCCTGAAAGTGATGCTTTAGATCGCACTGTAGATAGCCATATCAGCAAATTACGCAAAAAACTTGAAGAAAATGATGTAAATGGCTTATTAATCAATGTCCGTGGCGTGGGGTATCGCTTAGATCAAAATCATGAAATTTAACTTTTTTAAAAATTCTGTTGGAATTAACTTCCAGTTTATTATCATGATGAGCCTATTCAATTTAGGCATTACGCTGTTATCTTTCATGATTGGCTATTTTGTTTATAGCTGGGCGATAAAAATAGGTTTTCTAAATACACAAGTTATTAATTCAAATGAATTTTCAGTTACCTCCGTTGACTTTATCTGGCTGTTTTTAGTGCTATTAACAGGCTTTTTTCTTTCTACTATCCTCGCCTTTAAATATGGAAAACGCTATACACAGCCAATTAGTGATTTAGCAGATGTTATTCAACAAATTCAACAAGGCAATTTAGCACTCAGAATTAAACAGCCACATCATGATATTCCACATGAAATCAAGTCTCTTATTGAGAACTTCAATGAAATGGCAAACCAACTTGAAGTATCAGTTAAGAATTCAACTGTTTGGAATGCTGCAATTGCACATGAATTACGAACACCTGTGACAATATTACAAGGTCGCTTGCAAGGTATTGTCGATGGTATATTTATTGCCGATAAAGCTTTACACCTAAGCTTATTGAACCAAGTCGAAGGCTTATCTTACCTTGTGGAAGATTTACGGACACTGACACTTATTGAAAATAAACAATTACGATTAGAACTAGAAAAGACCAATTTAAAAAATAGTATTGAAAAATGTCTGCAGATGTTTAATGAACGGTTTCATGTTAAAGGTTTAACTATTGTTTTAAATTTGACGGATAAATTGGTTTGCGTTGATATAAGAAGGATGGAACAGGTCTTTATTGCATTGTTCTCTAACTTTCTAAGATATTCGAATGCTGGAAAAATAAATATTACATCTGTAACCACAGCAGAACATTGGGTATTGACGTTTGAAGATGAAGGTCCTGGTATTGATGAATCGCATCTTAAACACCTGTTCAAACCCTTCTATCGACTGGAAGACTCTAGATCATGTCTAGATGGCGGTACTGGATTAGGCTTGGCAGTGATTGATGCAATTATTGAAGCACACCAAGGTCATATTTATTATTCTAAATCCAAAAACTTAGGTGGCAGCTGTTTTACTATTCAACTAAATCGTAAGACATCAACTCATTTATAATGTGTTAAGTTCAGATTAATACGGCTTAATTTAAACCATAAATTTAAGATAAATTGATGTCTGAACTTAACCATTCTGTTTGATGATCCTCAAATAAATTTCATCACAATGAATTCTCATCTCGATATTTAGCTAGCATAAAAAATACCACAATGGAGAGTATCCCGATGATAATCCCTGCTGTTAATAATAAATTAACATGAGCTGAACTGAAGGCAATTTTACCTGCGTTAATCAATGCTGTACCTTGTTCAACGGGTAACTGGCTCGCCACTAAATAGGTATCACCAATCGAAAGTCTGGCTTTTTCTGCTAAAACAGCAGTTAAATCTGACGGCACTTGAAGATGACTGCCAAATATATAGGCCATGAAAACACCAAATAAAGTAATACCTAGTCCTGTACCCAGTTCATAACCTGTACTTTCAAGTGAACCTGCCGCACCGCCCTTTTCTGCAGGTACTGAGCCCATGATCGCAATGGATGAAGCTGTTAAACCAATACTCAGTGTTAATCCAATCGAAGCTAAAATAAAGGGAACGATGATTCCCGGATGATGAAAATCTGAATAACTCAAACTGACCAACGCAATTGCTGCCAATATTAATGACATGGTCGCAACCAGACGGAGTCCAAATTTATTGGATAAAAAACCAGCAATAGGCCCGCCAATAGCGGCCGCAACCATAATCGGAACCATAAAAAGACCGGCTTGCAGCGGTGTTAAACGAATGACATATTGCAGCTCCATTGCCAAAGTTAACTCAACCCCTGCCAAAGCGCCTGCAGCAACCATTGCCATAATAATGCCGGCTAAAATAGCAGGACGTGAAAATAGCGAAAGATCTAGCATCGGCTGAGGAGAATTCAGCTGTTTGCGTACAAATATGGTTAATAAGCCGATAGATAAAACGACCAAAGGCAAGACAATCAACAACGACTGTTTACCGCCTAAGCCTGCTTTTAGTGCATATACAAACGAAATCAAACCGACAATCAGCAATAGCGCTTGACCAAATGCCCAATGTCCAGGGGTTATAGCTTCTTTTCGGGACAATAAGAAATAGCACATTGGTGCGACAACCAGCATGATTGGGACGTTAATCAGGAAAACTGAACCCCACCAGAAATATTCTAACAATCCCCCACCAATGAGCGGTCCAATGGCGGCACCGGCTGATCCGATTGTGCCCCAAATACCCAGCGCAATGGCACGTTCGCGACTGTCTTCGAAGGTTCTGCGAATAATACCCAATACACAGGGCATAATCATGGCACCGCCTAATGCTAATAAAGCACGTGCGGCAATCAGCATAGAAGCCGTTTGGGAAAATGCCGCAAGGACTGAGGCAATTCCAAATATAACCAAGCCAATCAGCAGAATCTTACGATTGCCGACACGATCAGCCAAAGTTCCCATCGGAACTAAAAGTCCAGCCATAAGTAATGGATAAATATCAATAATCCATAAGACTTGGTTACTTGTGGCACTCAGCGATTGGGTTAATGAGGGAACCGCAACATGCAGTACAGTCATATCAATCACAATCGGCAGAAATGCAAGCACGACAGCGAGCAATATCCACCAGCGTTTCGGATCAAGATTGGTAGCTTTCATGATTAAACCTATATTGATGGTTTATTAAATCAATTCTGAAATAAAGATGTAAATGAAAGATTTGTTGTGGGCTAAACTCGTTAACCCACAGCTTTTATTCTCAGTTTTGATGCTTAATGTGCCGCTTTACGTTTCGAGAATTTCTCAACCATGCTCATGACGACAATAAAGAAAATCGGTACAAAAATAACAGCTAGAATTGTTGCGCTGATCATGCCGCCAAAGACGCCTGTACCAATCGCTTTTTGAGTTTCAGAACTAGCGCCACTGGCAATGACTAAAGGAATAACGCCACAGGTAAATGCCAAAGATGTCATTAGGATTGGACGTAAGCGCAATTTAGCGGCTGCAACGGTTGCCTCCACTAAACCCATTCCTTCTTCTCTTAGTGCTTTTGCAAACTCAACAATCAAAATAGCATTCTTTGCAGATAGACCAATAATCGTGATCATGCCGACCTTAAAGAAAATATCATTTGGCATACCACGTAACATTACTGCTAAAAAGGCGCCAATCAACCCTAGAGGGACAACTAGCATCACAGAGAATGGAATTGACCAGCTTTCATAAAGCGCTGCCAAGACAAGGAAAACGACTAACATCGACAACAGTAATAAAAACAAGGTTTGTGATTCCGACTGTTTTTCTTCTAGAGAAATCCCAGTCCACTCATAACCCACACCTTTCGGAAGTTGTTCAATCAAATTTTCCATCTCAGTCATGGCTTGTCCTGAAGATATACCTGCTGCTGGACTGCCAGAAATACTCAATGATGGACGACCGTTGTAACGATTGTATTGTTGTGGGGAATGTTGCCAAATTGGAGTAATTATTTCAGACATTGAAACCAATTTACCGCTTTGACTGTTCACCTTAATCTGAAGAATATCTTCAATACTCATGCGTGATTTGGCATCAAGTTGCACAATGACTTGCTGCATACGGTCATGATTTGGAAAATCATTGATATACATCGAACCCATTGAGGTTGAAATAATATCGGTCACATCACTGAAATTAACACCTAATGCCTGCAATTTATCTCTATCAATTTTAAGCTGTACAGAACTGCCATCTGGCAAACCTTCAGGATAGACCTCCGCCACGATTTTACTTTGTGCTGCTAATGCTAAAAGCTGATCTTGTGCTTCTCTTAAAGCAGGCATGCCAATATTGCCACGATCTAATAATCTCAGTGAAAAACCAGATGAGTTACCCAATTCATCAATTGCTGGTGGTAACACAGACATGGTTTGACCTTCTGAACTTTCAGCCATCGCTATATTGGCATTATTCACGACTTCTTGTGCCGTAATAGTACGCTCTTCGAATGGCAATAGATTGGTAAAATACATCGCTGTATTCTGACCAGATCCACTAAAACCAAAACCTAAGACCGCCATATTGTCTTTAATCCCCGTTTCTTGGTCTAAATAATTTTGAAACTCAGCAACGACTTTACGGGTACGTTCTTGAGTTGCATCCGCAGGAAGTTGAATCGAAGTCATAAACCACCCCTGATCTTCTTCTGGCATAAACGCAGTCGGAACGTGTTTAAAACTAAAAATCAGCACAATGACAATGCCTAAGAAACATAACATTGCGAGGGTTTTATGTTTAATTACTTTAAATAAACTGCGTTCATAGCGATTGTTCAGCTTCTCAAAACTGCGATCAAACGATGCAAAAACACCCTTTTTCTGATGGTCTTGATCAATCGGTTTTAACATCGTTGCACATAACGCAGGGGTTAATGTCAGTGCAAGGAAAGCTGAGAATAAAATTGAAACCGACATGGTAATGGTGAACTGACGATAGATAATCCCCACTGAGCCTGACGCCAATGCCATCGGCAAGAATACAGCGGCTAACACTAAGGTGATGCCAATAATCGGATTGGTAATTTCCTTCATGGCTTTAGATGTGGCTTCAACTGGAGATAAGCCTTCTGTCGCCATAATGCGTTCAACATTCTCAATGACCACAATCGCATCATCGACAATAATCCCGATCGCAAGCACCATACCGAACATGGTCAGCACATTAATCGAAAAACCAGCAAGCAGCATGACTGAGAATGTGCCAAGCAATGCAATCGGTGCAACAATCGCCGGAATTAAGGTGTATCGAACATTGTGTAAAAAGATAAACATGACAATAAAAACTAATGCCATAGCTTCAAGCAATGTCATGATTACTTTTTCAATCGAGATTTTTACAAAAGGTGCAGTGTCGTAAGGTATAGAGAATTTCATACCATCAGGCAGTGCTGAACCTAACTGTTCAATTTTCGCTTTAACACCTTCTGCAGTCTTGACAGCGTTGGCACCAGGACTCATTTGTATCGCCACAGCTGTAGAGGCTTTGCCATTTTCTAAAATCGCAAAGTTATACATCTGTGCCCCGATTTCGACACGAGCGACATCCGACAGTCGAACATTGGCGCCATTTTGTTGAGCACGTAAACTAATTTTCTTGAATTGCTCTACAGTTTCTAATTGACCTTGAGCAGTTAAAGGAATAGTAATTTGTTGCCCCGTCAAAGCAGGAACATCACCAATACGACCTGGTGATATCGGCAAGTTTTGGTTTTGGATGGCTGTATTCACATCTTGAATACTCAATCCATAAGAAACCAAACGATCTGGATCGACCCAAATCCGCATGGCTTTTTCAGCACCAAAATTTTGGACTTTACCAACACCGTCAACCCGCTTTAATTCTTCAATCACATAGCGAGTCATATAGTCACTGACATCAATTTCACTATATTTGCCATTCGGTGAACTTAAGCCCACCATCATTAAAAAACCAGACGACGCAGCATCGACCATCAGCCCTTGTTGTCGCACTGTTTGAGGTAAGCGTGACTCAATGGCTTTAATTTTGTTTTGCACATCAATTTGTGCAAGTTCTACATCTGTACCTGGTTTAAATGTTGCGGTGATTGTTGCTGTTCCAGAACTATCTGAACTTGAACTGTAATAAAGTAAGTTTTTGACACCTGACATTTCCCGCTCAATCAAGGTCACAACACTATCATTCAATGTTTTTGGCGTAGCACCTGGATAGATTGCCGTAATACTAATCTGTGGTGGCGCAACACTTGGGAATCGTGCAATAGGTAACTTGGGGATGCTTAGTACACCCAACAGAATAATAAATAAAGCAATCACCCATGCAAAAATAGGACGCCTAATGAAAAATTGGGACATTATTGCTGTCCTCCATTTTCCTTAATATTTGTAGGTTGCCACTGCTTAATTTTTAATTTTTGCTCAGGCTGTATACGATCAGCCCCTTCAACAATGACTTTCTCACCTGCTTGTAACCCTTGTTTGATCACATAGTTATTTTGATAACGTTGACCAAGCTGAACAGGCTTGCTTTGCGCTAAACCTTTTTGATTAACAATCGTAACATTGGCTTTACCACTAATATCATGTTGAATCGCTTGTTCTGGAACTAGGAGCGCATTTTCAACTTGAGCTCGGCTCATATTGACTCGAACATACATGCCTGGCAAAAGTTTTTGATTTTCATTATTGGCTAAAATACGGATTGTGACATCACCCGTATCAGGATCAACTTTAGTATCCGAAAATAGGATTTCACCTGTAACGTTATAAGGTTTACCCTGACTATTTAGGATTTCAACCGTATGTTTGGTATTTGACACGTCACCTTGCTGTAAAGCTTCCTGTAGTTTTTCATAATCACTAATTGATTGCTTTACATCAACATAGACTTTATTAATCTGTTGTATTACGGCCATTGCATTAGTATCACCTTGACCAACTAATGCACCCTCAGTCACTAAGATTTCACCAATCGTTCCTGAGATAGGGGCTGTAACAGTCGCATATTTAAGATTAAGTTGTTGTCTGCTTAACATGGCTTGCATTTGCGCCACATCGGCTTTTGCTTTTTGATAATCTGCTTCGGTATTGTTGTATTCCTGCTGACTAACCGCATTTACTTTTACTAATTCAGTGTAGCGTTTTAACAGCACCTGCAAACGTGTCACCTCAGCTTGTGCACGGTTTAAAGTGGCTTGATTGCTTTTTACATCTGCCTGAAATATTTCAGAATTCAATTTAAAAAGCGGTTGACCTGCTTGCACATAAGAGCCTTGCTTAAAAAGTACTTTATCAACAATTCCACCTACTTGCGGGCGAATTTCAGCAATACGGTAAGCGACAACACGGCCTGGAAGATTTTCAATTAAATTCATGGAATGCGGTAATACCGTGATGGTACTGACAACCGCTGGTGGCATTTCTGTTGGGGACTGTTCAGCATCTTTGGCTTGTGTACAGCCGATTAAAAGTACAGTTGTAATAAGTATTGAACCTATTAAATGATAATGTGTTGACATGCTTTTTCAGAGGGGGGGTTTTAGATACTACTATTTTGAAATAGCAGTGTTTATGAATTGCTGATGTTGTGTGGAGATTGTGTGGAGATTGTGTGGAGAGATTAAAAGATTTATTTTTTAATGACACGCTTAAACAGCGTGGCTTGTAAATTAGTATAAATAATTTTGTTGTTCTACAATTTTGATCGTATCTTAGTTTTTTCTCATAGTTCATGAACTTTAAAATTCTAAACCAAGACTAATATTTATATAAGCAATTGAAAATACAATACATAGTTTCTTTATACACTTATGAAGTGAACTTTAGGTGAACATAAGTTAAATAGAAATTTTTAATTAGTTCAGCACAAACGTACAATCTTTAAGGCCTATAACTCGATACCGTTCTCTCTTTGATGTTTATTGCTATCTAATTGAGTGAACTCTGTGGAAATATTTCTTTATACATTAAGCGTTATGTATAGCCCAGGCCCTGTAAATTTTATGGGGCTAAATTCTGGCCTTACAGGTCAATTAAAAAAGACTATAGGATTTTACCTAGGCATTGGTTTCGCCATGTTGATCTTATTCGTATTGTTTGGCTATATAGGTGAAGCTGTTATTCCACATGGATTGATTCATTATATTGCTTTAGCGGGTGCAATTTATACATTCTACTTGGCTATAAAAATGATTAGGGCGAATGTAGAAACAACTCAACAGCAAGAAAGCCATCTAACATTCTTAAATGGCTTATTTATTCAGTTATTAAATCCAAAAGCCATTCTCGTCATTCTACCTGTTACGACAATTATGTACCCTGCAGCCAAAATCACAGGAATCATGATCTTGATAGTTTCTTTACTGATTTCACTTGGTGCTGTTGGCGCACCATTCACCTATGCTCTGGTTGGAAAAGTATTAGGCAACAAAATTGCTAATCCTATCTGGTTTAATCGGCTAAATAAGCTGATGGGTATACTCTTGATTTTATCAGGGCTTTTTATGTTCAAAGATTTTCTTAATGGAATAAATCTGCTGTAGGACAAATTAGCCGTTCAAATCGAACGGCTATCTTTTAATATTTATCATTTTCCATTGAGTGGGAGTTAAACCAAATGTTTTTATAAAATGTCTGGTCATATGACTCTGATCAAAAAAGCCTGCATTTAAAGCAGCATTAACAATAGACTCCCCTTGAGCAAGGTAGAACTTAACTGTTTCTAAGCGACGCATGATCATATAACGGTGTGGGCTAGTTCCAAATAATAATCGGAAATCACGAGAAAGGCTCCAGCGGTCACGATCAGCATGTTTCTCTAAATCTGACAAACTTAAGTTTTCATGTGGATACGCCAAAATACACTCACGCGCTCTCTCTGCTGCCTTGTAGTCAAATTTTTTGTTTTGGTTAGATGAAGTATCTGAAATTTCACACAGTGTAGTTGCCAAATCAAATAGAGCATCTTCCTCTTCTAGGGTATCCATATAATTATTTATATTATTTAGAAAGCTATCCATTGCCCTAAACAGGCGAATATCATTACTTAAGCCATGTCTGATAAAAGGCAAAGGTTTACCCTTTAAAATGGTTTGGATCATCGCTGGTTCGATGTAAATCATTCTATAGCGATAGCCATCTAATGTTCCTGATTCACCATCATGCTTTTCATCCGGGTGTAGAACCATAGTCATGCCTGGCAAGCTATGTTGCAATGTACCTTTGTAATGAAAGTTTTGAACTCCGGAAAGAGTCCTGCCAATAGCATAAGTATCATGTCGGTGAGGTTTATAAGCATAATTGGAAAGAAATGCTTCAATTCTTTCTAATTTATGATTTTGAGTGGGGGATCTCACAATCCAATTATTTCCACTGGAGAAATCAGGCATAATTGATGGCCAATTTTTCGTAGATTCTATTGTAGATTATTTTTCACTTTTCCTAAAATTAACATAATACACGTTATACGTAATGCTTGATATTTCTCTTTAAATATCATTATATTAAAGCAAGCCGTTCTGAAATATAGGGCACCAGCAGAGCGGCTTTTTATTGATTATTCATGTTCCACGCTTAAAATTCGAACAGTGTTTCATGATTTTTATAAGTTAAACTAAATTTAGTTGCTAATCCCAATAAGCTATTCACTAACTTGTAAATATCG
>NZ_VPDZ01000029.1:0-11174 GCF_013417465.1 Acinetobacter sp. YH12251
GAAACAGGTCAGGAGCCTGATAGCTGTTTTTCCAATGAAATTGTGGATTCACTTTAACTTCAGAGCTTGGATGAAACACATCTACTTTTTCATTTTGTACAATCAAATGCGTCATCGATGGTAGATGATCTTGATGATCTTCACCGATTTCTAAATCGCTACTGAATGTTTTTATGTTTTCTGACTGTCCATTATGATCGTGTTGACGACTATCGCTGGCACACAAGGTATTTTGGTGATGACCAAAATGATAACTCTGCTGTGATTGAGGCTGTTGTTCATGGACACAAAAGGCCGCCGCCACATTCCAAAAGCTTTGGAACATGAACAATCCAACCAAGACTGTAATCCATGTAGTAGAACGCATCATCATAACAATCGAAAAATTTGTACCAAGTATAAGGCTTAGAGCCACTCCAAGGTCAAGCTTAATAAATTAAATTAAACATTCAATGAACACTGAATAGCCGGCACTTTTGCAAATTTACCTTGTCTCTATAAGCTCACATCAATTTCAGGTAAGAATAACAATAGATAGTGAACCGTACCGGGTTTGTCGGAGACTTTTTATTTAAGTTAGGCCACCGGTAATCCTCCCATAAATAACCGAAGTTAAAAGTAGAGGTACACATAAGTTAAAATTTTATAGAATTGCTTGAGTTCAAAATCTCTAATTAGCATGTATTGAAAACATGAATATTTATCTAAAAAGAGAACTATTTAACATCATGGCTGTTATACGCAATAAAAAAACCTGGGCACCAACCCAGGTCTAAAATTTAAAAAACAGATAAATATCAGTGCAATAAACTCATTTTTCTAATTTCGCATAACGTGTATTATGTTAATTTTAGAGAAACTACTAAATTATATTGGGTTGTAAATATTTGAAATTCCGTTAAGATATTTTGGATTAAATTCTATTCCTAGATAGCATTCGTGTTGACTCATCTCTCCAAAAAACTTTGGTTTTGTTTTCTTATGGTTTTTGCCATAGGATGGAGTAGTGTGTCTGTTGCATCAGTAAAGATAATGCATATCAATATGCAAACTGAAATGAGCCAAGATCATTGTTTAGATCAAGCACAGCAAGTCACTCAACATGGTATTAATCACGAAGTACAGACGAATACCGATTGCCATAATCATTTAGCTCTTAATCAGAATATAGATCACAAAAAGTGTCAGGAATGTTCTAGCTTATCCTGCCAGACACAGATCTCATGTCTTCATTCTTTGCAAAGCTCGCTAGATCCCCTAGATACCTTCTATTCTATAGATCAGCCTAATTTTTATTACCCCAACCAATATCTAAATGGGTATTGGCAAGAAATTTCACGTCCTCCTAAAACTTAACCAATTTTTTTAAAATTTATTTATTTTTCAAAAATTAAGGTTAAGTTATGTCTCATAAAATTAGTTCGTACCTATTAGCAGGTATTTGTTTTGCATCGTCGCCTTTGGTTTTTGCCGAAGTGCGTGAATATCAGCTTGTTATTGATGAAGCAGTGGTCAGCCCAACTGGAAAGCCTGTAAAGCGCATTACCGTAAATGGTCAATTTCCTGCGCCTTTGCTTGAGTTTGAAGAGGGTGATGAAGCCATCATTCGCGTGAAAAATAATTTAAAAAACCAAGATTCTTCTATTCATTGGCACGGACTGTTGTTGCCGGGCATTATGGATGGTGTACCGGGATTTAATGGTTTTAACGGTATTAAGCCTCAAAGCGAGTATGTTTATAAATTCAAGATTCGCCAAAGCGGGACTTATTGGTATCACGCTCATTCTAAAGGACAGGAACAGGACGGCTTATATGGTTCTTTTGTGATTTATCCAAAAGGTAAAACACCATTGGCAGCACATGAAAAAGCTGAACGTGACTATGTGGTGATGTTGTCAGATTTTCATGAAAAAACCAGTGATCAAATTCAGAAAGATCTTAAAATTTCAGCTGAATATTATCAAGATCAGCGTGAAACCTTGGGTGATGTTTGGAAGCAGGTTAAACGTGATGGCATAAAAGCGACATGGTCTGACCGCAAAATGTGGAATCAGATGCGTATGCTAAAAACCGACATGTCGGATGTTACAGGTTATACCTTCCTCATTAATGGCAAAACACCTGAACAAAATTGGACAGGAATGTTTAAACCGAATGAAAAAATTCGCCTACGTTTTGTGAATGCATCTGCGATGTCTTTCTACGATGTCCGTATTCCTAACTTGAAAATGACTGTGGTCAGTGCTGATGGTCAGCCTGTAAAACCTGTTGCTGTGGATGAGTTTCGTATTGGCACAGCTGAAACTTATGATGTGATTGTGGAGCCCAAAGGCGGACATTATCAAATTGAAGCTGAGTCAATTGACCGTGCAGGCTATGCGATTGGTACACTGCACAATGAATTAAATCCTATGACACATGGCATTCATATGCCTGCACCACGTCCACGCTCACTTTTGACCATGGAAGATATGGGACATGGTGGCGGTGATCATGCAGGAATGGATCATTCGAAAATGAACCACGGCAATATGCAAGGCATGGATCACTCGAAAATGGATCATTCAAAAATGAACCATGGCGATATGCAAGGCATGGATCACTCGAAAATGGATCATTCAAAAATGAACCATGGCGATATGCAAGGCATGGATCACTCGAAAATGGATCATTCACAGCATGGCACAGCAAAACCACAAGAAAATGATCAAGTGGTTTATGGTTGGGCAAATGCATCTACACCTGCGGGCAATAAAGCCTTGCAATATAGTGATTTAAAATCTTTAGAACCGCAAAAAGATACTCGTGAAGCTAGCAGTGAATTAGTAGTGCGTTTGGGCGGTACTATGGAGCGTTATATTTGGACGATTAACGGTAAAAAATTCAGCGATGCTGAGCCATTAAAAGTGAAGTATGGCGAGCGTATCCGTATCAAATTTATTAATGACAGTATGATGGCGCACCCCATGCATTTACATGGCATGTTTATGCAGTTGGAGAATGGTCAAGAGTCGGTAGATATGCCGAATAAACACACATTGATTGTACCACCGGGTAAAACAGTGACTGCTTTATTAACTGCGGATGAGTTGGGCGAATGGGCAATCCATTGTCATTTGTTGTATCACATGAGTGCAGGAATGATGAACAAGTTGATCGTGGCAAATGTTAGCGATGAACAAGTGTCTACAACGCCAATTCAAGGTACAAATTCGACTCAAACTCACCAAGTAACTGAGCAAAAAGGAGCTGGACATGCACATCACTAATTTTGTATTTAAAGCGTTTTTTTCTGTTGCGGTATTGAGTTTAACAAGCTTAAGTTTGGCGCACGAAGGGCATCATTCAACTGCTCAGACTGATGGAAAAAATGTACCATCAATGAATCATCAAGCGATGTCTGAGATGGATCATTCACAGCATTCTCCACAAGAGCATGCACAACACATGCAGATGATGGGGAAAATGAATCATGCTGCACATTCAGCACCGATGAACCATCAACATGCAGGTCATCAGCCAATGCATCACAAATCAACAGAGAAACAGCAAGATCAAAAAGTACAGAAAGGAGATCAACATGCGCACCATTAATCTTTTTTCTAAAACTGTTTTAGCAAGCTCTTTGTTGATGGTCAGTGCAGTGAGTTTGGCACATAATGGTGAAGATCATAGTGCGCCTGAAAAAATGACAGTTGCTACATCTTCTAGTCAAAATCAGCCGATGCAAATGGATCGCTCTCAAATGAACCATAGCCAAATGAATCAGGCACAACATCAGGCAACATCTACGGTTAATCATTTACATCATGTACCAGATGCGAATGCTCAGCAGAGTTCGCATTATGATCATCGCTCAGAACACGGTGCGCAAATTTATGCGATTACGACAGTGGACAATAAGTGGCTTGTCAATGAAGATGGCACAGGTGATTTAAAGTCAGAGTTTGAAACCCGTATTGGCACAGATGAAAATAAGCTTTTTATTAAAATTCATGCCGATAAAGAAGAATCGCATGATGCACATTATGATGCCAAACTTTTATATAGCCGTATGATTTCAGACTTTTGGGATGCACAGATTGGTGCACGTTATCGTAGTGAAAAAGTTGAACTCAATGATCATCGCAAAGACACCGAAGAAAATGTTGATGCGGTGATTGGCTTACATGGTATGGCGCCATATTTCTTTGAAACTGATGCTTATCTCTATGCGGGAGAAGACAATTATGCGGGCTTTAGCCTAGAAACGGAACGTGATTTTCTGATTACGCAAAAGTTGATTATTCAACCTTATTTAGAGTTGGATGCTATCTTTAGTGATGACTCTAAATATGCGAAAAAAACTGGTTTAAGCAGTGCAACCGCAGGGTTTGAAACTCGCTATGAAATCAGTAAAAAGATCATGCCGTATATCGACATTGCCTATGAGTATTCAAAAGGTAATGATGAAACGTCGTGGCAAATAGAATCAAACTCTGAGAAAGGTTGGTTATATGGAGCTGGTGTTAGATTTAGATTTTAATTAATTTAATGATTACTAAATAGCTTTATTTAAATAAAACTCTAGCTTAATGTGGCCGGAAGCAAAATGTTAACTTATTTTGCTTCCTTCCATTTAACATAATGGCTGTTATGCGAAGTCGACTTGTAATGCAATTTGCATTACAATATTCCTAGTACATTAAATACTTGGGAAATATGATGGCTACTGTTAACTTCAGGATCGATGAAGCCCTTAAAGAAAAATCTTATTCAATCCTTAAAGAGCAAGGTATTGCACCTACTGATTTCTTCACTAGTATTCTTGAGTATGTTGCTACGACTGGGAAACTGCCTGTCAAAAAAGCTTTGCTTTCGGAAGAAGATGAAGAATTATTAGCTCTTGTCCGTAAGCGCATTAATGATCCTAAAGAGATGTTTGAGGAAGTCACATTAGATGACTTATAAGCTTTTACGTCACAAGGACTTTACAGCAGAATGGGAAAACTCCCTGTTGCTATACGAGATCAATTTAAAAAGAAACTAGCCAAAGTCATAGAGCAGCCACATATTCCAAAGAATATGCTTAGAGGCGATCTTGCAGGTTGCTATAAAATCAAATTATTAAAAGCTGGTGTCCGACTTGTCTATCAAGTTAAAGATGATCAGGTAGTTATCCTGCTCATTACCGTCGGAAAACGAGCTGATAGCATAGTTTATGACGAAGCGAAAAAGCGAATTAAAGACTAAAAATGGGAGCTTAAAGCTCCCATTTTTGGCTTCGTATAAGGTGTATTATGTTAATTTTAGGAAAGGCTCTAGACTAGCAGAATGATTATGTTAGTCTAGAGCCATATAATTAACATTATTGAAGTATTTTACATGGCAATTTTTCGACATTCTTCTGCACACTGACGGCAAGCCTCAGCACATTTTTTACAATGATCATGTGAATGTTTTTCACACTCTTCCGCACAATATTCACAGATCTTAGCACAAAGCTCACAAATCTCTTTGAGGAAAGGTGAGTTATGTTGTTGCATACGCACACATAACTGACAAATATCTGCACATTCTAGACAACGTTGAATACATTCACGCATCATCTCTAAATCTTTTTCTTTTAAACAAGAAGTTGCACATTCAGTACAAATAAGTGAACAGTTTGTACATGCAGAAATACACTTTGAAAATTCTGTATTAATCATTTTTTACTCTCAACTTATATAATCAAAGAAATAATTAAAACATAATTTTTTTCTACTAATTATTTTAAATTATTAGTAAATGTAATACATAATGTTAATTTATATGAATAATGTTAATTTTAACTAAATCTTATTTATATTCCAAATTATTAAAAAACAGTTTTTAATTAGGATAGATAGGAACGCCATCACTATTCAAAAGAACAGCAAATCTCTCTCTACTACTCATTACAAATCTTTTAACAGACATCATAATTAAATTTAACAAAATATCTAAGTATTAAATATCATAATATATTAAATAAAAAAATTTACAGAACTATTTCTAGTGTCTGTAAATTTCTTTTGTAACTAACTGCTAATAAAGAATAATTTTATAAACTTTACAAAACATGGTCTCTAGGGTGTACTAGAACGGCAGATCATCATCTAAATCAGCAGGGGGAGTTGTGGAGGTCATAGGTGCCGATTGTGGTGTTTTCGGCTGAAAACCACTTGGGTTATTGTTGGCATAGCCACCACCCTGATTTTGGTTAAAACCACCTTGATTTTGATTCGCATAACCTGTGGCTGGAGCTTGGTTCTGATTGCCATAACCGCCTTGGTTATTGTTAAAACGTGGTTGAGCAAAGCCACCATCTTGCTGGTCAGATTGTCCACGGTTAGCAGAGTCGAGCATTTGCATTTGATCGCCACGGATTTCAGTGGTGTAACGCTCTTGACCATTTTGGTCTGTCCACTGACGCGTACGCAATGAACCTTCAATATATACTTTAGAACCTTTGCGTAAAAATTGCTGAGCAATTTCACCTAAACGGTTATGCAATACAATACGATGCCATTCCGTTTGTTCCTTACGTTCACCAGTATTTTTATCTACCCATGAGTCGCTAGTAGCAATAGAAAATTGTGTTAGCGATCCGCCATTAGGAAAAGTTTTAGTCTCTGGATCTTTTCCTAATGAGCCAATCAAAATGACCTTATTAACAGAACCTCTAGCCATCATAACCTCTTGAATTCAATATATATTTAACTTAAAACCAACCAACAATAACTTACTATATAAGGTTATCAGCGATCCTTAAAACTTTCCGCAATGGAAATAATTTTAGAATATTCTATATCATTTTTCATTGTTTGAATTTGATCTTTCGCTTCCTTCAATCTTTCACTTCCATGATACTTAACCTCAAATTTTTTTATTATATGATTCAATTTCTTATATCCTCCAATTTTTTGATTTAACAAAGAAGTTACTATATACAAGTTTGTTTCAAGATTCTTTATACAATTTTCATCATTCTGATGAACTGTATTTTCTAAACTATCCTCTAATTCAGTAAATTGAGCCAATAATCGACTATTCTTTAGCTTGAGTTCTGTAATCTGTTTTGTTTTTTCTTCAATGATTTGCTTGGATGATTTTTTTTTCTCATTCTGTGGCTTGTTTGAAGCAATGTCTGCAATTTTTTTATCTAGCTCTTGTAGTAACTCAGCATGTATGTATGCTTTTGTCACACTATTTTTCGCATACAAAGTAGTCTGACCAACAGAAGAACCATCTTCAAATTTAGCATTGTTAATAATTTCTGCTTTGGTAATTTTCTTTCCACCAATATTTTGAAGTTGCTCAAATGACTCTCTTATAGCCCTTTCAAATTTATCTTTACTGTTTGCCACAAATGATCCTACTCAAGTTATCCAATTTAATATATCCAAGTTTAATCCTTAACACTTCCCATAAAACTATGAGGTAACTTTCGATTTCTCAGCCAACTGAATGGAATTTAACATCTTCTCTGCTTGAGAAATAAATATTTTAGAACTTTCAACAAGTTTTTTATTTTTACTAGAATCAATAACATCTTGATGTAATTTGATTCTTCTCTCCCAGTGAGCTTTACGAGAGTTATCAATAGCAAAATTAGGACACTTTAAACATAAAGAGTCTGTTCTCTTTATTGGATCTAAGCCTATACCATCAGTCCGACATAAAGCTTTGTCTAATCCTTTATTATTGATGAAACAGTATCCATCTGAATGAGCAACTACACGCATGTCATTGGTTTGAATAAATTCATCCACAAAATCAGCAATAGCTGTGGAGTCCAATAATTTTGATTTAGCTTGAATTAGTCTACTATACCTTTCAAGGGTTTCACTGATTTGTCCACTTAGTATAATTTTCCCTTGGAAAGCTCTATTTAATAGATCAAATGCTAAATCTTGCTCTGTCTCCCCCATAAACTGCCAAATGTCTTCATCATCCGTATATTTCTTTGTAAAAGCCGTACTATTATGTTTCAACATCAAGGATAATTCTTCCAAATCTCCTATCTCAAATCTCCAAGTCCACAACATTGCATATGCTCGTCTAAACATATGAGGTTTTAATTCTATTCTTTCAAATTTTGCTGATTCCGCAAAATGCCTTAAAATGACATATAGTCCATTTGTAGTAAGGTAAAAAGTTTTATCACCTTTTCCACTGTCTGAATGACCAAAAGGTAATTTTAGTAAGATTGTTTCATTTTTTGATTTTTCTCGATTATATGAAGCCAATTCTAAAATAACGCCAAGCGCGTCTTTAACTTCTTGAATAACAGCCCGTTCTGTTCGTTTTCCTGTTTGTGTTCCCGCAGTTTTTTTTTCTAACCCAATAAGAATATCAAGTTCAGTATTTAATAGCTCTAAAACATCAGCTTCTTTAGTAAGTGATAGTTCATGCTTTCGCTCAGCCAATAACATCAAAATGATTGTTACTGCCGCACCGTATAGAGCACGGACTTTACTTTGTAGTTCACTCGATTTAATACCTGTTAGCTTATAAAATTTCGCGTACATTGATCTATGATATATAGAACTATCTGAATGTATCTCCATATATTGTTTAAGTAAACTCAAAGTATATTCAGACTCTTTTACCAACTTAAGAGCATGATTTAATAAAGCAAAAATTTCTTGAGGATAAAGTGTAGGGGTATGTCCATTTTGAACTGAATAGGCTTTTGCTAACAAGTATATTTTTTTTGTTTTAAAAGGATTAAAGCTTAATGATTCTTTTAAATATTTCCTTAAAGAATAAATATGTGAAATCACTGTCAACTTCATTAGAACAGAGTTTTGCGTTAATCCTCTTAGCGATATATGTTCGCAAAATGAAATTATGTCATCCTGTTTTACTTCTGATAAATCAAAACAATTTCGCTCAAAACACAACCATTCGTAAAATTCTCGGATACTACGGCAACTTATAGCTAAAGTGCTAGTGGTGTTACATTTGCTTTCTGAAGCCTCCATTATCCAATATGCAAGTTCTTTTGCGGCATTCTTCCAATAATCCCATCTATGAAAAATACCCTTATAGTTTTCTAAAGTGTAAACATTCCAGCTAATTGTATATCTTGACTTATCATCAGTAATAATATGCGGTTTTAATTTCCAAACATCATCCTCATACTTATTTTTTAACCAAGCTATTTCATGATTTATAAGATTATCATGCTTTTCTCTATCATTATCTTGTTGCGCTGAAATGGCATACGACTTTAAATTTTCAATCATATATAACTCTTAAGATAAGGGGGGAAGCTTAATAGTTTCAGCTAGTGTTAGAGCAGATTTTTTATCAATCTCCAGAACATTTTCTAGTAAACTCTGATACTTGACCAACCTTGGCAACCAGTATTTTTCCCATCTTATTGGATTTTGAAACTTCAATTCATTCTCAGAATCACTTATGATTTTTTCCCATGCAATCCACTCTGCAATTATCGCATCATCTTTAAACCATATTCTCTTAGCATCACAATTGATCCATTCATCTACAGCATCTTCTATTGCTGTATTTAATAGCTGTCGGTTATTAGAAGAATCATTTTTTAATGCATTTTCAACAAGGTAGTTCTGAAATTTTTTAGATTTACTCAATATCATGGATTGCGTTAATACACGCTCAGTATAGATTTTCGTTGTTTCGGAATTAGAGTGATTCAGTAATTTTTGAATTACCCTCGTACTTTCTCCACACAATTTTTGAATCAATACTATGGTTGGTCTAAAATTTTGTCCAGTACATCCACCTTCTACTAAAGGCGAAATAAAGGGATCTTCTTTAGCTAAATCAGCTAAAAATCTCTTAACAATATTTACTACTGTAGAGCTATCTAAAGTATGGATATCTCTTCTTGCACTCATAGTATTGCGTTGTATAAATAATGGGGTCTTTTTTTGTAGAATTAGACTATTTGACTCATTAGTCTGAATACTCTTCAATACAGAAATCATTCTTTCAGAATGCTTGATACATAATGAAATCATAGGATCTGTTGTTTTTATATCTTTTTCTATTGGCTTATTTGCTCTAGGTTTGTCCATAAAAACATGTGTTTTTCCTTCTTTCGAACTAGGCTTAAAACTTGTTAAATATGTATAAAAAGCAACACAATCAACATTTGGTGCAATTTCAATATGAGAAAGTAAACCCACAATGAAAGGAGCTAATGTTTCTGGAGTTGGAAAAAATGCTGAATGTACCCTAGAAGAACCCCATTTTCTATATTTCAGATAGTCGCTTATACCTTTAGGCCATTTTATTGATTCTGGTAAAATACGTCCATAGTGTGCATAAAGAATCGACAATGCTAGTTCAATAGTCCTAGGATCATCCCTTCCATCTGAATCAATATAGTAAGTTTCAACTTTATTAAATTTTTCTTTTTGTTCCAATAACAGATTGTTAATACTTTTATTCAAGATAGTCATATCATCAATATTGGTTGACATCCCATTTAATAAGTTTTTAACCCTGCTACTTTTCCAACCTTTCGTACGAAAAAATTCTTCCATTCCTTTAGGCCAATATTTTACTGCTGGAATATTATCTCCAAATTTTGAATATAATATTTGGAATGCTTCTTCCAGTGTTCTTTCACGTCTACGATAAAAAGAATTAAAATCAGTTACACATCTTAATTTTTCAAGATCATTCTCACTTAGCTGTTCTATTATTTTTTCTACCTTTTCCCAATCCTCTTCCCATTTATATATATCAACAATGGCCTTTTTATGAATGATATCTATTGCGCCTAAAGAATAATTTAGAGCTTTAGCTTGCAAGTGCTCTAACTCAAACCGATCCATGATAACTTTAATATCTTGATGATCAAAATGGCTATCATCCTCAATATAACATCTAGCTATTTCAGCAAAAGAATCTTTTGGATTGCTATTAAAATTTGAGAAATTAGGAGGAATAGGGAAATCTTCAATAATATCTTCACTAATTAAACCTTTAACAAATGCAGAAGCTCTAGAAAATTTTTGGTACTTAGTGGATAAACCATTTTCTACATTAGTGATGTGTGCTTAAAAAACAGGAGGGTTTAACTTGGTAAACTATACATACTCATTAGGAGTTTACCATGAGCAAGAAACAGAAGACTTACACCGCAGAATTTAAAGCTGAAGCCATAAAAGCCATTG
>NZ_VPDZ01000030.1:0-10334 GCF_013417465.1 Acinetobacter sp. YH12251
TCAAATGGCGATTCAGCGTTTAATTGGTTTTGGGAAAAAAGAAGAGTTTAAGGAAATTTTGGCAATTTTAAGAAAGCAGAATCCTGATAGGATAAGGGTTCTGTGAAATTTGTCGTGTACAGAGAAAAAAACAGCATTTTTTTATGCTTTGTTGGGTCATTCCGCACTTTTTTGTAAAAAAAAGCGCGTGATCAACACGCGCCTTATTTTATTCTAGATTATTTACTAGAAATTGTAATTACAGAACCTTGGTTATATACACCCATAGCTGGGCTGTAGAACGTTTGTAAGCCTTGAACTTCGATATCACCGATTGAACCAGCGTCTTTACTTCCTAGATGAACACCTTTCACATAGTTATCAATTGGACCTGAGTTGCTTACCATTTGAATATAACCATTGTTTGTGCCTTCTTTACCATACACACGAACATCTTGGTTAATTGTTAAGTCAGTTTTATTAGCATCAGCAACTTTGATACTCTCGATAAAGATTTCACCTGCTTCACGTGTAGCCGTTTTAGTTGATGCATCAAGGATACCTAGATCTTTAATTTCTAAACCACCTGTCATAGTTGTACTCAGTTTAATCATTGCACCTTGTGGAGCAGCACCCAACTGAACATTCGCTGTCATTGGTCCCGTTTTTAGAGAAAGTCCAGATAAAATTGCATTGTAGTTGTTATCATCACCGCCACGACGAATACCCGTAGTACCGGCTGTACCAGATGCTGTTACACCAATCTCACCAATTTTGATATCTAAACCAGACACATCAGCTGCAATATTAATGAATGCACCATTTGCACCAGTACCCGCATCAGTATCGATACGTAAATCAGCCAAATTACGAGAAGCTAAAAGAAACTTACCATTTTGATCATAGTTTGCACCAATAACGATACCTTTATTTTCTAAAGGATCACCAGCTTTCTTGTTACCTTGAATAACGATCGCACCAGCAGTACTTGTACCGCCCTTAGCTGTATCCGTTAAACCGTCGTTATCGTGAATGAAAAGTTTTTCAATTTCAATTTTAGAGATACCAATCCCGATGTTAATACCATCTTGACCAGTGGTTGAACTAAGTGCAGCATCGTCCATTGCTTGCATAGCCATAGCATTCGCACTAAATGCGATTGAAGAAACTAGAGCTAATTTAGTGAAATTTTTCATACGGTACTCTCCCAAGAGTATTTATTTTTTTTGATTTTCAACCACTCGATTTATTCAGCTGTAATATTATTTTGTGACAACTGCTAAATCTTTCCTTGAGTTGTTTGCTCGCTCGATTAAATTATATCCAAGCTGAAATTTGTTCAACTGTTGTTGGTCGCAATCTAATTCTTACCGATAAACGGTATTTGCAAACCAAATGAATTAGGAATGGTATAAAATCCATTTTAGTCTTTAAAGTTAATTTTTCTGTTGATGCAAAAACCAATTTCTTTTAAAAAATTTATTCTCAAACAAACTGTTAGTGCTCAAAATATTTTGCAAGCGCTTGCACCCTTGTCACATGTGATTTTTTTAGAAGATCAAAACCAACCTGTTATTTGCTTTTTGGCAAATCAATATCAACAATTGAAGAATGATGAACTTAAAGCTTATGTCCGTACCAATTTAGATCAATATGAGGAATCTGATACTCAGCCCTTGCAAAATATTGCCTTCCAAGATTTATGTTCAAACTTAGGCAGCGGGTTTTCTGGGGGCTGGGCTGGTTTTATTAGCTATGATTATGCAGCGCAGCAACAGATTTCCTTGCACGCCAAAGCGCAACCTCGCTTGTTTTTAGGACAATTTTCCAGTTTTTTTAAATTAGAGAATGATGGTTGGTATTTTTATAGTTCAGATCATTCTGCAGCTAAGATTTACGACTACATTGATCAGTTCATTCAAACAGAGATCACTCAGAATCAATTTAAATTAAGACAAAAATGTACTGCAAGATGGTCTAAGTCAGACTACACGAAAGCCTTTGATCAAGTGCTGGAATATATTAAAGCGGGTGATTGTTATCAAATTAATTTAACCCAAGAGTTCACAGCTCAAGCAAACGGTTCACTCTTAGATACCGCTCAAGAATTTTGGTCACTGACTGATGCACCATATTCAGGCTACTTACGTATTAATGATTTTGAAATTTTAAGTTGTTCGCCTGAACTTTTTATAGATTTTAAGCCTAAACGCAAGATTATTACTAAACCAATCAAAGGCACGATGCCTCGCTATGAAGATCCAGTTTTAGATGCGCACTCAAAACAACGATTAAAATCATCTGAAAAAGATATGGCTGAGAATGTCATGATTGTCGATTTACTGCGTAATGATTTGAGTGTTTATGCTGAAACAGGCTCTGTAAAAACACCAAAACTTTTTGATATTGAAAGCTTTAATCAGGTGCATCACATGGTCAGTGAAGTTGAGGCCGTGCTGAAAACCGATGTAAACCCTTTTGAAGTTCTGATGTCTGCCCTGCCAGGCGGTTCGATTACCGGTGCACCCAAAATCCGTGCGATGCAAATCATTGAAGAACTTGAAGGCGCCCCGCGCGGCGCCTATTGCGGCTCAATGGGCTATTTTAATCACGACGGCACGGGTTCTTGGAATATTTTGATCCGCTCTATTCAAAAATACCAAGATCAGGTTTCGCTGTGGGCAGGTGGCGGAATCACCATCGCGTCTGATTGCGATGCTGAATATCAAGAATGCTTTGATAAAGTCGAAGCGATGCTGGATTTGTTAAACACGTGGTATACGGAAGATTAAACAAAAAAAGCGATTCAATTGAATCGCTTTTTTATAACCCTCCCCTTGCGAAGCAGTGCTTCTCACCTTTTCGAAAGGAAGATTAGGGTAGATTTAAATTTATAGTAGCTTGCAGCAATCAAGCCAAAATATCGTTTTTAAGCGTATCCACAAGGCGCTGATTTTGTTCATCTGTACCAATGGTGATACGAAGGAATTGATTAATCCGCGGCTTATTGAAGTAACGCACAATAATCCCGCGTTCGCGTAATTCAGCAGCCAACTCACCTGCATCTTTATTTGGCAATGAGGCAAAAATAAAGTTTGCCGCAGACGGTAATACTTTAAAGCCCAGCTCAGACAGCTGCTCTACAAGTTTTTCACGGCTCGCAATCACCTTGGCATTTTGCGCTTCAAAATACGCTTGATCCTCAAATGATGCCACTGCTGCTGCAATCGCAAAACGGTCCATCGGATAAGAGTTAAAGCTGTTTTTTACCGCCTCAAGCGCTGCGATTAAATGCGGCTGCGCAATCGCGAAACCGACACGCAAACCGGCAAGTGAACGCGACTTAGACGTGGTTTGACAAACCACAAGGTTTTCATATTTGGCAACCAAAGCCACAGCAGATTCCGCACCGAAATCGACATACGCCTCATCAATCACAACCACTGAATTCGGGTTAGCTTGCAGCACTTCCTCAATTGCAGACAAACCTAAAGCAATGCTGGTTGGTGCATTCGGATTGGTAATGATGATGCCGCCATTCGGCTGTTTATAGTCATCCACCACTATTTCAAAGTTATCGTTCAGCGGCAAAATTTTAGTATTGGCAGCTATACCAAAAAATTGGCTATAAACCGGATAAAAACTGTAGGTAATATCTGGATACAAAACCGGCAGCTCTTGCACAAAAAAGGCTTTAAAAATGTGCGCCAGCACTTCGTCCGAGCCATTGCCGACAAAGACCTGCTCAACAGGTACTTGCTGCTGTTTTGCAATCGCTTGCTTTAACTCAGAAGCATCTGGATCTGGATATAAACGTAAAACATCAGCAGAATTTGCCAATACTTTTTGAACTGCTTCCACCACTTTTGGCGATGGCGGATACGGATTTTCATTGGTATTGAGTTTTAAAATATTTTGGATTTTAGGCTGCTCACCCGGTGTGTACGGTTCTAATTCACGTACATCAGGGCTCCAAAAACGCATTTGTTCAGAGGTAATATTTGGCATTTTATTTTGCTCTTTTTCACCCTCTCCTAACCTCTCTTGCACTTCGCTTTAAAGGAATCCTTAAAGCTCGTTCAGGGAGAGGAATATTCATTTTATGAGATTTCCCCTCTCCTTTCAGGAGAGGGTTAGGGAGAGGTTTATAGTTTTGGAAAACTAAGTTTTTCACCTAGTCTATATTTTATTACTGGTAACGATATCTCGCAGATCTCGCATGCGCATCTAAGTTTTCCTGCTGCGCTAATGTATCAGCCGTTTTCGCTAAAGTTTTCACGCCATCTTCAGAACACATGATTAAACTTGAGCGCTTTTGGAAATCATAAACACCGAGCGGTGATGAGAAACGCGCTGTGCCGGAGGTTGGCAACACGTGGTTTGGACCTGCACAATAATCACCAATCGCTTCTGGTGTATAACGCCCCATGAAGATTGCGCCGGCATGGCGGATATCTTCAGCCATTTCCTGCGCTTCATCTAAGCACAGCATCAAATGTTCAGGCGCAACTTGGTTAATCAATTCGGCGCCTTCCGCTCGGTCTTTGACTAAAACCAATGCGCCGCGGTTTTCGATTGAAGTTCGCGCAATATCTGCTTTAGGCAAAGCTTCTAAATGCTTTTCAATCCATTGTTCTACTTGATCTAAAAGATCCGCATCTGGCGTAATGAACACCGCTTGAGCCACTGTGTCATGTTCCGCCTGCGACAATAAATCCATCGCCAGCCATTCAGCGTTGTTTTGACCTTCTGCATAGACCAAAATTTCGGATGGCCCTGCAATCATATCAATGCCAACTTGACCGAATACTGCACGTTTTGCTGCAGCAACAAAACGGTTGCCCGGGCCAGTGATTTTATCCACAGATGGAATGGTTTGTGTACCATAAGCCAATGCTGCAACCGCTTGCGCGCCGCCAATGGTAAATACACGGTGTACGCCAGCTAAGTAGGCTGCCGCCAGCACCAATGGATTCAAATCACCATTCGGCGCAGGAACCACCATAATAATTTCAGGCACGCCAGCAACATGCGCAGGTACAGCATTCATCAATACAGAAGACGGATAAGAAGCCAAACCGCCTGGTACATAGATACCTACACGGTCCAGCGGTGTGACCTTTTGACCAAGGGTATTTCCTAAAGCATCGACATAAGTCCAGCCGTCTTGCTTTTGCGCTTGGTGAAATTCACGAACACGGTTCGCAGCAAGTTCTAAGGCTTCACGCACTTCTGAACTTAAACCCTCAAATGCTGCTTTCAGCTGTTCTTGTGTCAGCTCTAATTCTGAGAATTGATGCGCTGGATGTCGATCGAACTGCTGTGTCAATTTAAGAACATGAGCATCACCATACTGACGAACATCAGCAATGATTTGGTCAACGGTTTTTAAAAGTTCTGGATCATTCACAGTTTCAAAAGCCAACAAGTCAGCAAAAGCTTGCTTGAAGTTTTGATCTTGAGTCGATAAACGTCGCATCAATTTACCCACAAGGTAATCTATTGGAAAAGATTAGTTTACCTGTTTTAGCGCAGCTTGTGGATATCTATCGCATGTGTTCATGTGGAGTTTTATTGAAAATAACTTTCGTTAAAATTAGTGAAAATAAAGTTTTATCATTATTTTTCAGTTTTCATAAAAAACCGCCCAAATTTGAGCGGTTTGATCAGCATAGCTAGAAACTTAACAACTTATGCTTTTTTTGCTTGCTCGCGTTCTTCCACGGCTTTTTCTAGCTGTGCAAGAATTGGATTCAACAAAGTTTGTTTACGTTTAAAGCTTGCTTTGTTCACGATTAAACGTGAAGACACTTTACAGATTTCTTCCAAAGGCTCTAAACCATTGGCACGTAAAGTGTTCCCTGTATCCACAACATCGACGATGTAATCACCTAAACCAACCAAAGGTGCAAGTTCCATAGAACCATACAGTTTGATCACATCAACTTGCTCGCCTAAGCTTGCATAATATTGACGGGTTAAATTGACGTACTTGGTTGCAATCTTTAAACGACCTTTCGGACGAACCATGCCGACTTTACCAGCCGTCATTAACTTACAGTTGGCAATTTTTAAGTCCAATGGTTCATACACATTTTGTGCACCATGTTCCATCAGCACATCTTTACCTGCCACCCCAATATCTGCAGCACCATTTTCAACATATGTTGGTACATCAGAAGCACGTAAAATTAAAATACGTACGTGCTTATGGGTCGTTGGAAAAATTAACTTACGAGATTTATCCGGATCTTCCAATAAGTTAATGCCAGCTGTCTCCAACAATGGCAAAGTTTCTTTTAAGATACGTCCCTTACTTAATGCTAAAGTTAAACCATGATCAAAATTGCCCATTACGTCAAAATTGGGATCATCGTTTCTCATATCGCTCATTAACTTACTCGCTTAATTTGGGCACCTAAACCTTGTAACTTCGCTTCAACATCTTCATAACCACGGTCAATATGATAGATACGGTCAATCAACGTTTCCCCATCAGCGGCAAGTGCTGCTAAAACCAATGAGAAAGAAGCTCGTAAATCAGTTGCCATCACCGGTGCAGCAGATAATTTCTCTACACCTGTAACAACAGCATCATTACCTTCAACCTGAATATTGGCACCCATACGTGCTAATTCAGGTACATGCATGAAACGGTTTTCAAAAATCGTTTCTGAAATTGTGGCAAAACCACGACCAATTGCATTCACCGCCATGAGCTGTGCTTGCATATCGGTTGGAAATTCTGGATGAGGTAAAGTCTGGAAACTTACTGCTTTCGGGCGCTTACCCATCATATCCAGTTCAATCCAATCTTCGCCGCGCGTAACTTCCGCGCCCATTTCTTCAAATTTATCCAGTACAGACTCCAACAAGTTTGGATCTGTATGCGTGGTTTTGATTTTACCGCCAGTTATTGCCGCAGCAGCAAGATAAGAACCTGTCTCGATACGATCTGCAACAACGGCATATTCACAGCCATGTAGGTTTTCAACACCTGTAACAACTAAAGTATCAGTGTCCAAACCTTCGATTTTTGCACCCATCTTGATCAACATATTAGCCAGATCAGTAATCTCGGGTTCACGAGCCGCGTTACGAATGGTCGTTACACCGTCTGCAAGAACCGCAGCAGTTAGAATATTTTCAGTACCACCAACTGTGACCATATCAAAGACAACTTCGCCACCTTTTAGACGACCATCCACTTTGGCATGCACATAACCTGCTTCAACTTCGATCTCAGCACCAAGTGCTTCTAAAGCTTTTAAATGTTGATCTACAGGGCGTGAACCAATTGCACATCCACCCGGCAAAGACACTTTTGCACTACCATAGCGCGCCAATAACGGCCCAAGCACCAAAATAGATGCACGCATGGTTTTCACGAGTTCATATGGTGCAAATTGGTTATCTAAGCTAGAAGTATCTGCCTTAACCGTATCACCTTCATAACTGATTTGAACACCTAAACCTGCGATCAATTTCACTAAGGTGTTCACATCTTTTAGATTTGGAACATTGGTTAATGTAATAGGTGTATCCGCAAGGATAGTTGCAGCGAGTAATGGCAATGCAGCATTTTTCGCACCAGAAATACGAACTTCACCTTCGAGCTTAGTACCGCCCTGAATCAGAAATTTATCCATTAATTATTAAGCTCCGAATAAGCTTGCTTTGCGCCATTCTTCTTTGGTCATTGCACGAATTGTTACTGCATGTACTTCACCGCTGGCAATGTAGGAGTTCAAAGGTGCATAAACAGATTGTTGACGAGCAACAGGACGTTTCCCTTCAAATTGATCATCGACGATGCGTAGATCATATTTGCCGCCTTGCCCACTAACTGCAACCTCAGCTTCTGGAAAAGCAGCTTTTAAAATTTCAGTGAGCTGTTCACTATTCATCACAAGACCCCATATAGGACTAACGGTGTAAAACCCGTCATTTTACTATAAATCTAAAAAATAATTCATTAGTCACATACATTATATATATAAAAAAAGAGGTTATAAAAAACCTCTTTTTGTACAATGTACAATCTAAACCGTTAAAGGCATATAAATGAGCTGCATTTTTCGATGTTTATGCAATTGTTTTTTTAATTTTTCAGACAATTTTTTGATCGAGGTATACATATCATCAGCGCAAGCTTGCGCAAAAAGTTCGGTCCCGGGTAATCGTATAATCGCTTCTGCAATATGATTATCACTGCCTTTTTTTGAACGTTTATCAACTTGATGATCTTTAGTCAACTTAACTTGCATACTATTGACCTGATCTAAATGTTTGGTCATTTCCGCAAATTTAAGACGAATATTTTCTTCTATTGCTGGCGTAATTGTTAAATGGTGGCCACGAATTGTAATCTGCATAATTCTATCCCTCACCTTCTTTCAGGACTTGAAAAGTTCAAGCCGAATTATCCAACTCAATATGCGAAGCATACATTTACACGATCAGATCATTTCGGCTATTCCTTATATAAAAAAGAGATTCATTATTTCGTCATAATGAACCTCTAGAATAGTCAGATTTTCAAATTTAGATCAACACTTTTCGCTCTGAAGATGATGGAATATGTAACGATTCACGATACTTCGCAACCGTACGACGAGCAACATCAATACCTTCCGCATTAAGCAAAACTGCAATTGCATTATCAGACAAAGGCTTACGTGTATTTTCTTCTGCAATCAGCTTTTTAATTTTTGCACGAATTGCAGTCGAAGACGCTTCCCCACCCGATGACGTTCCAACATGACTTGAGAAGAAATATTTCAACTCAAATAATCCACGTGGTGTGAGCATATATTTATTTGTGGTTACACGGGAAACTGTGGATTCATGGAGTTCGACTTCTTCGGCAATGTCTCGTAGTACCAAAGGCTTCATTGCCTCAGGACCTTGTTCAAAGAACGCTCGTTGATGCTCAACAATACATGTCGCTACTTTTAATAATGTTTTATGTCGTTCATCAATACTTTTAATGAAATTCTTTGCTTCAAGCATTTGATTTCGTAAATATTGATTATCGTCACTTTGATCTGCACGCTTGATCATATTGGCATAAAAAGAATTTACCCGTAGTTTTGGCATCACATCAGGATTTAATTGAACCAACCAATGTTCATTCTTTTTTAAGACGACAACATCTGGAATTTGATAGTCTGAATCTTTATCTTCAAATTCTTGCCCTGGATGCGCTTTTAATGTTTTTAGCAAAGAAATGGCTAGTTTAAGCTGTTCCGTATTTAAGCCGGTTTGCTTAATCAACTTGGGTAATTCATTACTAATCAGCAATTCATAATTTTTCAATAATAAAATAGCTTCATATCGATATTCGATATGCTCAGGAAGATTTTCAACTTGTACCATTAGACATTCAGCAAGATTGCGTGAGCCTACCCCTACAGGATCTAGACGCTGAATATGCTTTAAAACCACCAAAACTTCGTCATCTTCGACTTCTTCTTCATAATCCATAGAGTCTAAAAGATGCTGAACCGATTGGGTAATTTCATTTAATTCGCAATCTAAAAAACCTTTGTTATCTAGTGCATCGACAATACAGTGCGCAATTAATTTATCGATCACAGAAAAGTGTAAAAGATTAACTTGCTCAAGCAAATGCGCTTGTAAACTTTGATGCCCCTGCCTATTATCTTCGCGCTCTTCAAATTCAGCAGCGCCTAAACTTGTGGGTTGATGGGTATATACATCATCCCATTCTGTATCCACTGGTAACTCATCAGGTAAATGATCGGCATTTAATTCATTGGTTAAGTCTTTATTTTCCCTTTCTTGTTCTTGTAAGCTATTTAAACTTTCAACGGTATTTTGTTCTTCAACTTTCTCTAATAGAGGATTACTGTCGAGTTGGATTTGAATTTCTTGTTCCAATTCCAAACTTGAAAGCTGTAATAAACGAATGGCTTGTTGTAATTGAGGTGTTAATGATAAGGAATTGGCAACCTTTAACCCCATCGCTAATTTCATTAATAACTCCCCCTATAATTAACCGCACTTTATAAGCAATTTTTATGCCGTTTTATTTTTTATAGCATAATTTTGAACAGAACGCCCGATTTTTTGTCTTTTTTAGACTCATTATTCAGCTAATTTATTCTTTTATTAGGAACGATTCGTCTTATAAATGAATTATTTAATTAGATTCATTATTAATTTTACTCTAATTCCCTCTCCATTCTGCTTCCCCTTCCCTCACGCATAAAAAAACACCCCCTGGACTAGTCAGGGGGTGTTTCGAATAATGAGCTGGCGATGACTTACTCTCACATGGGTAACCCCACACTACCATCAGCGCTAAGAGGTTTCACTTCTGAGTTCGGGAA
>NZ_VPDZ01000031.1:0-10068 GCF_013417465.1 Acinetobacter sp. YH12251
GACAAGCATCGTCATTTTATTATGGTCAGCCTCAGGGTGAAGTGTGTCTAATCAACAGGGTTTTCGGTCTCTAAGTACTTTTTAAAGGGAACATCATCGACTCAAATCTCTATTTGCAACAGTGCCAATAATTTTCTATCCCGATCTTCTGTTAAATACTCGTTGATGCCAGCGAGTATTTTTTGTTTCTCTGCTTCATCTTCCATTTTCTTGAGCAAGTAAGAACCCAGTAAAATTTTACGTCTGGTATCGTTTTTTCGATTTTGTTCTTTCTGTTTTGCCTTTTCACGAGCGTCTTTAGCCTGCTTTTGAGCTTTAAGCTGCTTTAAGCGTTCTTCCTGTTGCTTTAAGCGTTCTTCCTGCTTAGCAATTCTCTGTTCTAAAGATTCATTTGTCATTGTAATTCCCATACCTAAAAAACCATTCAAGCATAGGATACCTGCCATTGAGATTCAATGCCTTCCTAAGCTATAATGGTTTTCCAGAATGGCGCACTTTACCAAACTAATTTCATTAAGTTTGGAAGTCCGAAAGGGGATACCCCTTTACCCCATAAAATTATTTTGTTGTTGTTGAGAAAAGACAAATGAGCCACCTCCGCGCTTCATCAGAAAACTGAAGGAACCTCCATTGAATCGAACTAATATTTTTTTTGGTGAATCGCATTCTGACTGGTTGCCTGTCAGAGGCGGAGAATCTGGTGATTTTGTTTTTCGACGTGGTGACGGGCATGCCTTCGCGAAAATCGCACCTGCTTCCCGCCGCGGTGAGCTCGCTGGAGAGCGTGACCGCCTCATTTGGCTCAAAGGTCGAGGTGTGGCTTGCCCCGAGGTGATCAACTGGCAGGAGGAACAGGAGGGTGCATGCTTGGTGATAACGGCAATTCCGGGAGTACCGGCGGCTGATCTGTCTGGAGCGGATTTGCTCAAAGCGTGGCCGTCAATGGGGCAGCAACTTGGCGCTGTTCACAGCCTATCGGTTGATCAATGTCCGTTTGAGCGCAGGCTGTCGCGAATGTTCGGACGCGCCGTTGATGTGGTGTCCCGCAATGCCGTCAATCCCGACTTCTTACCGGACGAGGACAAGAGTACGCCGCAGCTCGATCTTTTGGCTCGTGTCGAACGAGAGCTACCGGTGCGGCTCGACCAAGAGCGCACCGATATGGTTGTTTGCCATGGTGATCCCTGCATGCCGAACTTCATGGTGGACCCTAAAACTCTTCAATGCACGGGTCTGATCGACCTTGGGCGGCTCGGAACAGCAGATCGCTATGCCGATTTGGCACTCATGATTGCTAACGCCGAAGAGAACTGGGCAGCGCCAGATGAAGCAGAGCGCGCCTTCGCTGTCCTATTCAATGTATTGGGGATCGAAGCCCCCGACCGCGAACGCCTTGCCTTCTATCTGCGATTGGACCCTCTGACTTGGGGTTGATGTTCATGCCGCCTGTTTTTCCTGCTCATTGGCACGTTTCGCAACCTGTTCTCATTGCGGACACCTTTTCCAGCCTCGTTTGGAAAGTTTCATTGCCAGACGGGACTCCTGCAATCGTCAAGGGATTGAAACCTATAGAAGACATTGCTGATGAACTGCGCGGGGCCGACTATCTGGTATGGCGCAATGGGAGGGGAGCAGTCCGGTTGCTCGGTCGTGAGAACAATCTGATGTTGCTCGAATATGCCGGGGAGCGAATGCTCTCTCACATCGTTGCCGAGCACGGCGACTACCAGGCGACCGAAATTGCAGCGGAACTAATGGCGAAGCTGTATGCCGCATCTGAGGAACCCCTGCCTTCTGCCCTTCTCCCGATCCGGGATCGCTTTGCAGCTTTGTTTCAGCGGGCGCGCGATGATCAAAACGCAGGTTGTCAAACTGACTACGTCCACGCGGCGATTATAGCCGATCAAATGATGAGCAATGCCTCGGAACTGCGTGGGCTACATGGCGATCTGCATCATGAAAACATCATGTTCTCCAGTCGCGGCTGGCTGGTGATAGATCCCGTCGGTCTGGTCGGTGAAGTGGGCTTTGGCGCCGCCAATATGTTCTACGATCCGGCTGACAGAGACGACCTTTGTCTCGATCCTAGACGCATTGCACAGATGGCGGACGCATTCTCTCGTGCGCTGGACGTCGATCCGCGTCGCCTGCTCGACCAGGCGTACGCTTATGGGTGCCTTTCCGCAGCTTGGAACGCGGATGGAGAAGAGGAGCAACGCGATCTAGCTATCGCGGCCGCGATCAAGCAGGTGCGACAGACGTCATACTAGATATCAAGCGACTTCTCCTATCCCCTGGGAACACATCAATCTTACCGGAGAATATCGTTGGCCAAAGCCTTAGCGTAGGATTTCGCCCTCTCCCGCAAACGACCCCATGTGGGCGGTAAAATCAGCTATGTCCGTATTCCCTCACCTGAAGACTTCTGGTGATGAAAATGGCATCCCCACCCGGAAACTGGAAAACCCGCTATAAAGCCAGTGATCTTGCAGACCATCAAAGATTAGAAATGACCTGCAAGAAATGTAACCGCCTTGTTTATATCAATAAGGCAATGATCAGCTCAATTCGAGGACACGAGCAATTATATTTGGACGAAGTTGAACGACGCGCACGCTGCAAAGCTCAAAATTGCCGTGGCACCATGCGCATGGCAATGGTGCGTCTTGATGAACTCAGCGGTTTTATTGGCGGGATTGCTTGATCTCCCGCCAAGATTTTAAGATCGCAATAAACTGGCTGACTGGCGCAATAATGGTATAGCAATAAGATAAAGGCTTGCTGCGACGAGCCAAACCCAACCATCCCACTGCCCCGCGGTTAAGCCATAAAGCGTCGTAAATCCGACCGGCCCGATAATCGAGGTTATATTCGTCAACCCCGTTAAAGTTCCCTGTAAAGCACCTTGTTTTTCATCGCAAACAAGACCTGAAATAATGGCCTGCAAAGCAGGCATACCAATGCCGCCTGTGGCCAGCATAAAAATTGCCGGCAGAACCATCCAGCTTTGCGTGATAAAAGCCAGCAATAAAAACCCGCACATATCAGCGCCCATTCCAAGCAGCAACACACCGCGGTCACCCAGTCGCTTTGAAAGAGTGCCGGTTAAAACAGCTTGTACGAATGTATGTGCTGCACCAAAAACGGCCAGCGACACACCTGCTGTGCCAATATCCCAATTCAAGCGCTGTTCGCCATAAATCACCCACAAAGCGGCGGGCGCCTGCCCAATCAGCTGCATAAGAAAAAACAACGCAAAAAAGCTGGCAAGTCCCTGAACTGCAAAATTGAAGCGAAAGCCTTCAAACAAATTGATTTTGGCTGGCTGTCCTTCAGGCGGTTGTGACGGCGTTTTGGGCAACAAGAAAGTCACCAAACAAAAGGCAATTGCATTGAGAAGAGCCCCTGCCACAAAGGGCGCATGCACAGATATATCACCAAGAACACCGCCAATAGCAGGCCCTGCAATCATACCTGCACCAAAACACGCCCCCATAAAACCAAACCAACGCGCACGTTCTTCCTGTTTAGTTGTATCAGCGATAATTGATGCCGCGATTGCACCAGTTGCTCCGGTAACACCTGAGATAATCCGGCCGATATAAAGCACCCATAAAACAGGCGCTGCCGCCATTATGCTATAATCAATCGTGGCACCTAAAAATGAAACCAGCAAAATAATCCGCCGTCCATAGCGGTCAGATAACCGCCCTAAAACGGGCGCGCAAAAGACCTGCATAAACGCATAAAGCGATAAAAAAACACCATAGTGAAATGCTGTTTGCTCTGCCGGTACAAATTCATTTAATAAAGCCGGAACCACCGGCATGATTAATCCCAAACCAATCGCATCAAGCGCGACAACAATGAGTGCGGTTATAAGTGATTTTGACATAGATGTGACTTTTATTTATCATTGATAAGTTGGCGATAATAAACTTTATCAACGATAAATTGTCAAGAGGTAATGCAATAAAATGACCAAATTGGATCGTGAGACCGTTATTCAGGCTGCACTTGAACTTCTCAACGAAGTCGGTGTTGACAATTTAACAACGCGAAAATTGGCCGAGCGCCTGAAGGTGCAGCAACCTGCTCTTTATTGGCATTTTCGCAATAAGCGCGCCCTGCTTGATGCCTTATCTGAAGCCATGTTAGAAAAAAATCACACCCGCACCGTGCCTCAGACAGGAGAAGACTGGCGTGTCTTTTTAAAAGAAAATGCACTCAGCTTTCGTAGCGCACTGCTTTCTTATCGTGATGGCGCACGCATTCATGCGGGCACACGCCCAACCAGTGCGCAATATGAGCGCGTGGAAAAACAGATCAGATTTTTATGTGAGAGCGGATTTGAACAGCCCGATGCCGTACGGGCATTAGTGATTGTCAGTCATTATACGACGGGCTCTGTCAGTGAGCAGCAAGCAGCCCTCGAAGATAGTTCTGAACGCAAACAAGCCTCAAAAGAAGCCCCTGCACAGCCATCACAGTTTCTATCTCATGCCTTTGATACATTCGATGCGGAAGGTGCCGATTTTGCCTTTGAATATGGATTGGATGCTTTAATTTCCGGTCTGGAAATGAAGAAAGCCACAAAATAACTTAGCAGATGCAACATAAAAAAGCCCCGCAAAGCGAGGCTTTTAAAATGATTAACTTAAAGATTATGCTTTTGGTGCAGCTTTTGGTTTGCGTGTTGAATAGACGACAAAGAACCCTGCAACCAAACCATAACCAAGCCATTTAAATGGCAGTATATCCGCATCTTCGCTGCGGATTGCACGTACCGCAACCGTGCCCGGACGTGTTTCCACACCCGCTTTACCACTGCTTTGAGCCGCTTCAATCTGATCAGGTGAGACGACCCATTCACGGCCTGTATATTTATCATAGGCCATAAAACCAAAGCCCACGATGAGTGCGGTGATTGCGCCTGCAATCAAACGAATGCGCATATTCATATCAAATTTCCATTATTTAATCTTGTTCAGCTTTTAAGCTGACAACAGCAAAAACATCAATTAGCAAAGCCGATCACTTATTATTATCTAATTCAAAATCACAAAATGGGGTCGTTTGCGGGAGGGGGCGGAATCCTACGCTAAGGCTTTGGCCAGCGATATTCTCCGGTGAGATTGATGTGTTCCCATCCGAGCGGCGAAACATGGGCCAAGAGATCGGGCGATAGCAGCTTTCCATCGCGTTTCTGGTTTGCAACGACCTCGCCGAGCTTCATGGTGTTCCAGAAGATGATGATGGCGGCGAGCAGATTCATGCCGGCGATGCGGTAATGCTGGCCTTCGGCGGAACGGTCGCGGATTTCACCGCGGCGGTGGAAGCTGATTGCCCGCTTCAGCGCATGATGAGCTTCGCCTTTGTTGAGCCCGATCTGGGCACGCCGTTGGAGTTCGGCATCCAGAATCCAGTCGATCATGAACAGGGTGCGCTCGACGCGACCGACTTCCCGCAGGGCTGTCGCGAGCTCGTTCTGCCGCGGATAGGAGGCGAGTTTCCGCAGAATCTGGCTTGGCGCGACGGTCCCGGCAGCAATGGTGGCGGCGATGCGCAGGATGTCGGGCCAATTGCGCTCGATCATGGCTTGGTTGACCTTTCCGCCGATCAACGCTCGCAGGTGCGCCGGGGCGGCCGACGGATTGAACGCGTAGAGCCGTTTGGATGGCAGGTCGCGGATGCGCGGAGCGAACCGGTAGCCGAGAATGGCACATGCGGCAAAGACGTGATCGGTGAAGCCGCCCGTGTCGGTGAACTGCTCGCGGATATGGCGTCCAGCATCGTTCATCAGCAGGCCATCGAGGATGTAAGGCGCTTCGCTTGCCGTTGCAGGAATCACCTGGGTTGCGAACGGCGCATATTGGTCGGAGACGTGGCTATAGGCTTTCAGGCCCGGGGTATTGCCATATTTCGCGTTGACCAGGTTCATGGCCTCACCTTGCTCTGTAGCGACGAAGAACTGTCCGTCGCTCGAAGCCGACGTGCCCATGCCCCAGAACCGGGCCATGGGTAACGCTGCCTGTGCCTCGACCACCATGGCCAGCGCCCGGTCATAGGCTTCGCCCTCGACATGCCACCGTCCAATGCGGATCAATTCCCAGAAGGTGTGGGTGTTTGTCGCATCCGCCATTTTGCGCAAGCCGAGGTTGATCCCTTCCGCCAAGATAACGTTCATTAGCCCGATCCGGTCAGCGCAGGGTGCTCCTGTGCGCAGATGGGTGAACGCTTCGGTGAAGCCGGTCGCCGCATCCACCTCCAGCAGGAGATCGGTGATGCGCGTGGGCGGGATCTGCTTGTAGAGATCGAGCACCAGATCTTCGGCGCCTGTCGGCGCGGCGGCTTCGAGTTTCTCGATATGCAGAACGCCGTTTTCAATCGACCCGCCCGGGATCGTGCCTGCGCGAGCGGCACGGCCAAGCTCGCGCAACCGCATGTCGAGGCGAGCTTGCCGGTCTGCCAGCCATTCCTCCGGCCGCAATGGCACAGCGAGACGACCGCCTTCCGCGATGGATTGTGCCGGAACGAGTGCGTGTTTCAGATCGCCATAGCGCCGGGACCTAGTAAGCCAGACATCTCCGGAGCGGAACGCATGGCCTTGTCGCAAATTCTTCAGGTTAACTCGATGTTGACCATGGGGAGAGAAGTTGCCGCTCCTGATATTGCGGAGCGAGCCGATGATTTTGAATACCATTGCCGAAAAGCTGAAGCGCCAGTCGAAGGATGATTTCAAGGGCAGGCATTTCGAGGCCTGGCTGATTGTACAGGCGGTTGCCTGGTACTTGCGCTACCCGCTCAGCTATCGTGACTTGGAAGAGATGTTTCGCGAGCGGGGCTTCGAGGTCGATCATAGCACGATCAACCGCTGGGTATTGGCTTATGCACCTGTCATCGAGAAACGGCTGCGGCAGTTTCGTCGACCCCATTGCGGCTCGGTCCGGATTGATGAGACCTATGTCAAGATCCGCGGCAAATGGCGCTATCTGTACCGAGCCATCGATAAGCATGGCAATCCGGTGGATTTCCTGCTGACCGCTAAGCGCGATCTCGACGCTGCCAAGCGGTTCTTCCGAAAGATGCTTAAAGATGAACCCTTGTTGTCGCCGAACAGGATTGGGACGGACGGGGCCAACACCTTCCCGTCAACGATCAAAACGTCGGTTGATGATGGGCTTCTCCATCCCGATCCCGTGCATTATGTGACCAAACATCTCCAGCAGGGGATTGAGAGCGACCATTTCCGGGTGAAGAAGAACATGCCGAAGATCGGCGGTTTCCAATCCTTTAACACGGCGCGGCGAACCATCGCGGGTTTCGAGGCGATGCTGTGGCTGCGGAAGGGCTTTGGCTTTTCAGGCGGCTGGACCGTCAATGACCAGAATGATTTGCTTGCGCGCCTCTTCGGACTGCAAAAGGTTAACAAAGCATGAAAATACCGGCCTTGGCTGGGTGATAGCTGCCTCCAAAAGTGTTTGCGACACGCCCGGAACAATTCAGCCACTGCACCCATGTTCCGAGTTGGTGTGGTTTGCGGATCGTATGCCGGCATCTCGTTGCGCAAGATCTGCACCCAATCGGCAGGCACGGGCGGCGATCTCCAATCTGCGGGATCAGTCAGATCACCCGAGTGCGTGGGCATGACAATCGTGCCCTGGGGACCAACACAATCCAGAAGGGCCTGAATCACTGCGACCGGCCCTCCCGCGACCCAGCCGAGCGAGCTTAGCGAACTGTGGACGAGAACTGTGCCACCAAGCGTAAGGCCGTTCTCTCGCATTTGCCTTGCTAGGCTCGCGCGAGTTGCTGGCTGAGGCGTTCTCGAAATCAGCTCTTGTTCGGTCGGCATCTACTCTATTCCTTTGCCCTCGGACGAGTGCTGGGGCGTCGGTTTCCACTATCGGCGAGTACTTCTACACAGCCATCGGTCCAGACGGCCGCGCTTCTGCGGGCGATTTGTGTACGCCCGACAGTCCCGGCTCCGGATCGGACGATTGCGTCGCATCGACCCTGCGCCCAAGCTGCATCATCGAAATTGCCGTCAACCAAGCTCTGATAGAGTTGGTCAAGACCAATGCGGAGCATATACGCCCGGAGCCGCGGCGATCCTGCAAGCTCCGGATGCCTCCGCTCGAAGTAGCGCGTCTGCTGCTCCATACAAGCCAACCACGGCCTCCAGAAGAAGATGTTGGCGACCTCGTATTGGGAATCCCCGAACATCGCCTCGCTCCAGTCAATGACCGCTGTTATGCGGCCATTGTCCGTCAGGACATTGTTGGAGCCGAAATCCGCGTGCACGAGGTGCCGGACTTCGGGGCAGTCCTCGGCCCAAAGCATCAGCTCATCGAGAGCCTGCGCGACGGACGCACTGACGGTGTCGTCCATCACAGTTTGCCAGTGATACACATGGGGATCAGCAATCGCGCATATGAAATCACGCCATGTAGTGTATTGACCGATTCCTTGCGGTCCGAATGGGCCGAACCCGCTCGTCTGGCTAAGATCGGCCGCAGCGATCGCATCCATGGCCTCCGCGACCGGCTGCAGAACAGCGGGCAGTTCGGTTTCAGGCAGGTCTTGCAACGTGACACCCTGTGCACGGCGGGAGATGCAATAGGTCAGGCTCTCGCTGAATTCCCCAATGTCAAGCACTTCCGGAATCGGGAGCGCGGCCGATGCAAAGTGCCGATAAACATAACGATCTTTGTAGAAACCATCGGCGCAGCTATTTACCCGCAGGACATATCCACGCCCTCCTACATCGAAGCTGAAAGCACGAGATTCTTCGCCCTCCGAGAGCTGCATCAGGTCGGAGACGCTGTCGAACTTTTCGATCAGAAACTTCTCGACAGACGTCGCGGTGAGTTCAGGCTTTTTCATATCTCATTGCCCCCGGACGAGCGTCTGCTCCGCCATTCGCCGTCCGCCGTGCCAATCGGATCAGCCGTCCAAATGCGGGATTTTCGTTAGTCGGAGGCCAAACGGCATTGAGCGTCAGCATATCATCAGCGAGCTGAAGAAAGACAATCCCCGATCCGCTCCACGTGTTGCCCCAGCAATCAGCGCGACCTTGCCCCTCCAACGTCATCTCGTTCTCCGCTCATGAGCTCAGCCAATCGACTGGCGAGCGGCATCGCATTCTTCGCATCCCGCCTCTGGCGGATGCAGGAAGATCAACGGATCTCGGCCCAGTTGACCCAGGGCTGTCGCCACAATGTCGCGGGAGCGGATCAACCGAGCAAAGGCATGACCGACTGGACCTTCCTTCTGAAGGCTCTTCTCCTTGAGCCACCTGTCCGCCAAGGCAAAGCGCTCACAGCAGTGGTCATTCTCGAGATAATCGACGCGTACCAACTTGCCATCCTGAAGAATGGTGCAGTGTCTCGGCACCCCATAGGGAACCTTTGCCATCAACTCGGCAAGATGCAGCGTCGTGTTGGCATCGTGTCCCACGCCGAGGAGAAGTACCTGCCCATCGAGTTCATGGACACGGGCGACCGGGCTTGCAGGCGAGTGAGGTGGCAGGGGCAATGGATCAGAGATGATCTGCTCTGCCTGTGGCCCCGCTGCCGCAAAGGCAAATGGATGGGCGCTGCGCTTTACATTTGGCAGGCGCCAGAATGTGTCAGAGACAACTCCAAGGTCCGGTGTAACGGGCGACGTGGCAGGATCGAACGGCTCGTCGTCCAGACCTGACCACGAGGGCATGACGAGCGTCCCTCCCGGACCCAGCGCAGCACGCAGGGCCTCGATCAGTCCAAGTGGCCCATCTTCGAGGGGCCGGACGCTACGGAAGGAGCTGTGGACCAGCAGCACACCGCCGGGGGTAACCCCAAGGTTGAGAAGCTGACCGATGAGCTCGGCTTTTCGCCATTCGTATTGCACGACATTGCACTCCACCGCTGATGACATCAGTCGACCATAGCACGATCAACGGCACTGTTGCAAATAGTCGGTGGTGATAAACTTATCATCCCCTTTTGCTGATGGAGCTGCACATGAACCCATTCAAAGGCCGGCATTTTCAGCGTGACATCATTCTGTGGGCCGTACGCTGGTACT
>NZ_VPDZ01000032.1:0-9792 GCF_013417465.1 Acinetobacter sp. YH12251
GCCGGCTGAGTTTTGGGAAGCTGCTGATATTTATGAACGAAGTAATGGCCGCACCTGTTCCAGTATGGTGGTGGCCTTGCCCAAAGAGCTGAGTCAGGCACAGCGGATTGAACTGGCCGAGCAATTCATTAGTGAGTTTGCAGACAGTTACCGCTATCCATTCACCTGTGCCATTCATAATCATGCTGGGTCCTTGGGAGGGAAAGAGCAACCGCATTTGCATTTCATGTACAGTGAGCGGCATGTGGATGGCATCGAGCGGACAGCAGAGCAGTTTTTTAAGCGTTATAATCCGAAGGATCCGCATAAAGGCGGGGCACAGAAGTTAACAGCTGATGTGTTAGGCATGGGAAAGGCGCAGCTGCAGCTGTATCGGCAGAAGACTGAAGAGCTTATTAATGAAAGTCTAAGGTATTATGCTCCCACCAAGATGGTGGAAATCCGGGGCATTCAGGTCGAGGTCCCTAGCCTGGTCAGCTGTTTATCCAATCAGGAATACAATAAGAAACATGGCACACAGCTGAAGGATGTGCCTGTGATGAATAAGGCCGTCCGTTTTGCGCGTGAGAAAGAGCCAGCGTTAGTGGCCGAACGGGAAAGAATGACTGCTGAAATTAACCGGTTACGTGCTGAAAATAATTATGAGTTGTATCGTCCATTTTATGAGGCTGAATTAGAGAATCGAAAAACCATTGAAGAACAGCAAAAGCAAGTCGAGACTCCACGGACACGGCAGCGATGGTATGCCCAAGAAAAGTTATTGTTTTTACAACAGAAGATGCTGCAAACCTTATTGCAAGATCGTCAAACGACCCAACCGCTTAGGTTGATTCAGCATGATTTACAGACCTATATAGACCTTTTGAATACCGAGTCCTTCGATCGAGTCGAGAGGTTCGAATACTTAAGGGATCTTGGCCAACAATTAGAGGGTTCAGTTATTCAGATCGCCTCTATTGATGAAGAATTGGCATTTATTCAGCGGCAAGTCATCGAACGTGTGCCTTTGCAAATGAGGGAAAAGGCTATCGCTCCTGAAAAGACAAGGAATCAAGATAAGGATAATGGTTTTAGTCCTCGCTTTTAAGCCGATTATTTAAGGCACGCCACTGCATAAGCAGTACTGCTTCTTCATCTTTAATTGTGGTTTCTCCAGACTGGATCCGCTCAAAGCGTTCCCAGGATCTTTTTTCATGGGCTTTTTTTTCTTTGGGGTTCATGCCAAAGGTGGTGATAGATTGGGCTGTTGCCCAATCCTTACGATCCATTTCTTTGAGATGCTCACTTGTACTGAATTTTTTCATGGAAAATACTTCCTATAAGGGGTTAACCGAATTATTTGATATCTAATTCCCTAATGTGACAGAACCTAGAATTCCAACTATTAAGCCAAATGCAGAATCTTCTACTTGTATTTTAATAGATCATTCTACTTTTAGATTCTTTTATTTCTAGGGAGGTTACTATAGTAAGGCTATGATTAATATAGTTTTATTGGGCTTACTGGCGAATTTTAGTTTCTTGAAGAAAAAGTAATATATTATTTATAAATCAATAGTTTATAAGATTAGTGGCGAACTTTAGATGACAATCATCTAAAATTGTCATCTAAAATTCGCTCATAACTCATATTTTTTATTTATATCAATATCTTATTTTTTAAGCCTGATTAAATAAGCCTCACAATAGCAATAAATAAGTATAAAGAAACAAGTGCAGCGGAAATTTTAACCCTCTAATTCTTTGTTATTAAAAGCATGCTCAAAGAAGCAAATAAACAATTAGAGGGTTATGCTTTTCTTATCCAATTCACTACACTTTCCATTGTATAAATCATATGAAGCGTGGACACTAGATCCGCGCTTTTTTGAATTTCGCATAAGAGATTTTATGTTAAATAGTCTATAAAAAATTATATGCAGATTAAGTTATGTTTACAGTTATTTGCATGAAGTGGTAAAAGCTATTCCTTTTATATGTGAGGGGAATAGCGTGACAAGATCAAATAACAATGGAAGAGCTTTAGAGGCAAGATTAGTAGATATTATTTGCCAACAGAATTCTCAGATTGTTTTACTTGGTACCACTCAACAGGATCAAGTAAGAGATTTAGCTTATTTTGGTGCCTTACCAGTCTATCAGCAACAGCTATTTTCAGAATTCTCAGAAAAATATTCAGATGAACTCTGTGTACAAAATATTGCAACAATTGAAAGGTTAAAAGATAGTGCTGCTGTAGCGGGTGATGTAACGGATATTAGAATTATTTATACTGATGGAACTATTAGAAATATTTCACTAAAACATAATCATGATGCTTGTAAACATCAAAGACCTGGAGCACTTATTAGTAATCAATTAGGTATCAATAATCCTGTGTTGGACACTCAATATAGAAATGAATTAACCGCTATAGAACGTAATTTCAAGTCTTTTGTATTGCCTACTGATCGAAATGAAAATGGGGATTATTTATTTAACCTTGTGAAAGCAAGAGCACCTTATCTAATCACGAACTTATATGAAGATGTTTGTAACTTGGTTCTAAAATATCTTACTAATTATGCTGATGCGCATGCTATTCAAAGATATTTTAGATTCTTAGTGGGTAATACTAACTTTGAAAAAGTTATGCTAGACCCATCATCTAGAACCATTTGGATAAAAGATTTTTCTAATATCCAAGATGCTCATAGGATAGATGAAGCTTATATTGATCCAGAAAGTGGTTATTTGATCGTAAAGTTTGATAATAATTTTATTTTGAACATGCGCTTACATACAGCCAGTTCTAGATTTAACTTAAATTCATCTCTAAGTTTAAAATTTGACTCATCTGTAGATATGAATAATGCTCCAGTGCCTGTAAAAATTATTCAATTTTAAAATAAAAAACGTGAAGCAACTTGCTTCACGTTTTTCTTTAACTTGCTTTGGATAGCGAAGTAGCTTGGTTCAATGCTTCCATGATACTTTTTGCTAAAATTCTTGCAAAATCAACATTTACAGCATTACCAATCATTTTATATCCATGATTCACATCTGAATATTTAAAAATGAAATCATCTGGGAAGCTTTGAATTCTGGCACACTCTCTCACACTCAAACGTCTATATTCGCCATTTGGTGAAAACATAAACTTATCTTGCTCCAGCTTTATCATTTTAGGAGCGCTAGGATGAATTGGAGCATGACGCCCACCAGCTTGAATTGTGAAAGATGGCTCATCCCATGATCTAACACGATTACGTGACATATACATTGATGAGAAGCCACCAGTCATGTATTCATGATTTGGCACAATTACAGCGGGATTAGGCTTTGATTTATTTAATGCAGGAACAGCATTATGCTCAAGATCCTTGATAATGTCTCTTAAACAACGAGTCTCATTTGTTTCTTCTGGAAAGGAATATTTAATATTTAAGTCAGTCCTAAAACCAATAAAAATGACACGTTTTCGATCTTGAGCAATACCGAAATCAGCAGAATTTAGAAGTTTAAAGTGAAGATCATAGCCAGCTTCTAAAAAAGTATTCTTAATATTTTCTAGCGCATCGTTATGTCTAGCTGCAAGCATGCCACTAACATTTTCAGCTAAGAAAAAAGACGGTTTTTTAGCCTCAAGAATACGGATAAAATCAAAGAAAAGTTGTCCTCTTTTATCTTCAATACCTCTTCTAGCACCACCCTCACTCCAGCTTTGGCAAGGTGGTCCACCGATAATACCCTGACATGTTGGAACTTCTGATGGATCAATTAAGGTAAGACTACGCTTATCTAATTCAGTTTCGGGGTGATTATGTTCATATGTAGCCCAAATATCTTTATCAAATTCATTGGCAAAAATAATATCGAATCCTGCTTGTTTAAAGCCTAGGTCTAAACCACCAGCGCCAGAAAAGAAGGATGCTATTTTGAGAGACATGTCGAAAAAAACGCTATTAACTATTTAGATGTGATTTTTGCACCTTTAAGCTAAAAAGGCCAGTCTTTTTTTTAATAAAGCGTCTTTTTTTGTCGTTCATTTAATTCAAACAGCAAAATATTAGGTCAATGTAATATGTAGAATTAAAGCATGTAGAAGATCTCGCTCAGGAGTCTTCTACATACGGGCTTAAATTTTACTCATTTGCTCTCAGTTTTTTTACAGCATCAATTAAGATGTTTGTAGTCTCCTTACGTTCAAAGATTTTCCTATCATCAAGCAATGAGTCGATGTCCTTATGGTAATGAGCTGAAAGTGAATCTTTAATGAAATCTAAAATATTTAAAAGTTTTGGGTGAAGCTCATCATCGCCTTGTAATAAAATTTTTTCTAGGATTTCACTAGAGGACTTCGTTTTTTTATCTATTTCAGTTCGACTAGAGCACAATGAATCCAAATCATTTTTATTACAGTACATTAGTTTTAAAAGCATCATAATATGCCATCTAGCTCGTCGTACTTTTTTACCTTCTTCGTTATTCTGAACGAATCTTTCAACTTTGTACCAACAGAGACCACTTACATAGTAAATATTTAAGAATGAAAGGTCCGTGTCTGTGCGGAATAAGATTCCTCTAGTTGAACGCTCTACTTTCCCATATTGTCCTGATACTTCATGAGGTAAGTTGCAGAAAAGTGCCGAGGTACATTTAATTTGTGTAGGGATATTAATAATTTTAGTTTTAGCTATACCTTCATCTCTATATTGTTCCGTACGACGTTCATAATATAAAGGGAAGTTATTATTTCGCATCTTGGTTACATAGTATTCTTCTATGGCTTTTTGAATCGTAGATAAGGCCATTAGCTGTGCAGGAGTTAGCGAAGTTTGGCTATTCGTTCCCTTGATGATAGCATTTTTGGTATCTTCATCTTCGGTAGCAATAAAACGAGCAGGTACGAAAATATCTTCTTTGTCATCTAAAGAATCAAAAAACTCAAGAATGACATTACTAGTTTGGCAGCCATTCACTATTTGGTAATTAACTAAAGTTAATTCTTCAGAATTAAGTCTAGTTTCATCACAAATTATTGTAATTCCATTGTTTAATAAACCAAATAAATGGTAATTCTCACCTAATAATTGATCTCTAATACCTTGATTTACTTCTATTTTCTCACCAGATCCCAAGTAGAATCTGATATTGTCATCAAAGACTCCTTTTTTGAGTACTCGTTTAGTACCTACTTGATCTGAAATCATTCGAATTAATTGATCAATTTTCAATAACCCAAAATAGGCATTTTCAATTTTATTATCAGGGTGTTTGGGATAAGAAATAGGTGTTTTTGACATATTAATGACAATTTCTCGTTGAGAAGTTGTTTTCTTTTGAAGAGCCATTATTTGTTTGATGCCTAAAAACTCTATACGTAATTCTTCCTCATCAAAAATATTTAATCCAATAATATTAGACTTTGCTAGGTCGATATCTGCCTTTAAATGTATATCTTTTTTTAGATCTGGTTCTGTAGAAGCTAGGGAAGCATAAACTAAGTGAAGTTTCGGTAATTTTTTAAATTTTGGAGTCTTGGTATAGATGTATTTTACAATTTCCCACAAGTTGGCGAGCTCTGGAATTAAGCATTTATCTCTGCCAATATCAAAAAATTTAATGACTGCATTTAAAAAATCATTCACGTCTTGGCGATCAAAATGTTCTGAAGTTTTTGCTTGCGTAAAATAGAAATCTACATCAAATTTTTTTAGATCAGTTGTAACTAGCTCGAAGTCATCAATACTAGTTATATGCTTATCTGCTACAAAAATAGCAACACCATCAATGCCTATGGCACGACCTGTTTCCATTTCTTCATATGAGGCATTAATATCATTTGTATAAGTCTCAAGCACTAAATCATTTAAGAACATTTCGAAAACTAGATGTTCATCTATTGCAATGTTAGCCGGTATTTCATTTAAATTAATGAAATTTTGAACATATGAACTAATGATTGGATGATTAATTTTTGTTGGATTAGGCATTCTGAATAAACTTATTGATTATCAAGTGATAACAATATGATATAGCAAGAATGGAAAGATATTTAGAATTCTTTTAATTGTAGAATTTCTACAATTAACATAATACACCTTATACGAAACGTGTTATAATTAACCTTTAAATTCATACACTTATTTTAAAGTTTATAGCCCAATCGAGCCCGTTTGGGCTTTTTTTATGATTTTTCACGTTCCACGCCTATTTTTTGACCAGTGTTTCACGACTTTGTTCATATTAGTTAAACAATCGTGGTTAATCATAGGGTCTAAAAAAACGGCTCCAAAAGCCCCTTTTCTCCGGTTCCTGGTCAATGTGCTCCGGTACTGGAATCCGCTTATTTTCCACCTGCTCCGGAGTAGTCAATCCGTCATCTTTCGGCTGAGTTTGGATCTCTACTTCTACAGGAGTTTCTCTTGGTTGAGTAGTCAATACATCATAGTTCGACTCACTTTTTGACCTAGTATCTGTTGCTATATCTAATTTTGGGTCGATAGAACTAGTTGTATAAGCTTTTGGAGCTTCTAGTAGGCGTTGTATTGCTTCAATTTGCTCATCTTTAACGTGTAACTGATCATTCTTAGCTTTTAGTTCCTCACGTTGGAACTGCTCACGCTCATGAGCCTGTTCAAGCTGTTTTTGAAGCATGTAAACCTGCTGTTCTAATAGGTGAACTTCTGACAACTTTCGTGTTTCGGTTGTCTGTGAACTGTTTACATTTCTAGAAGGTTCACCAAAGACTCGAATAGCTTCGGAAAGATCAATTTTACCGTCACTATTTTTACTTAAATTACCTTTATTAACTTGCTTATAAATGGCTTGACGAGTTATTCCATAGAGATTTGAAAGCTCAATAACAGATAGTGATTTCATCTTGTAATTTTGGTTGTCCATTATGTGAACTAAAATACATTAACAAACAGTCAACTGCTACATACACAATCGACCTTTATGCCTTAAAGCCTAAATTTTTAAGATGAGGAATAAGTTGTTTTTGTTTTATTGGATCTCGCAGCATATCTTTAATTTTAATAGCTAAGTCGTCATAACTTTCACCTTGTTGTGCTAGGTGAGATACTTCATGTAAGCGTGAAAGCTGATTACCGAACATATTAATTTGTGAATCTGTCAATTTATAAAAATTATTCTGTTCGGATTTATGCTCAATACTTTTTGATTTTTCTTTAAACGTGAAGTGAATGTGTGTGACTTTTCGACCTGTCTTTATTTGCTCGTAAGATACATTTAAAGGGCTATGTTCATTGATTTGAACTACAGCAGTATCAATAACCCATCTCTTTAAATCAGCAGACAATGGATATCTTTTCCCTAACTCCAACATACTTCTTAGAGATTCGATGGAAATCTCTCGTTTTCCTATGGAACGATATTGGCTTAGTAGCTCATAAATACGAATAGCATATGCGCTACTCATACCAGCAATATCAGATAGCGAATACTTAGTGAATTCACGGCTTAGATTAGAAATGAACGGCAAAATTTCTTTAGAAAACCGAATTCCTACAACGCTTTTACTTTCTAAAAAGCGTATGGATTGAATCCATCTCATTTTGATTGACTCATCATCAATAGCTAAATTAATTGATCTGTCATATAAGCGGTTTACACCATCTTTTAGATCTCTATAAGCTGTTTTTTCATGAACCCCAAGTTTTTTTAAATCATCAATAGTTACGCGATAAATTTCATCATCTGTAATATCTTCAGCCCGACTAATCTTACTAATAGCTGCTAAGACAATCCGTTGTTCTGTTGAGCTGAGTTGATATGAAGCCTCAATTACTTGATTTGATTTAACTACTAATTCTTTTTTAGATGTACTCATCATTTTTAATTCGATAAACTAACTATGAGTAATATAATTCTCTCATATTTGGTAGTCAATCCCTCATAGTTAAGTAGTCAATCCCTCATAGTTAGTAGTCAATCCCTCATAGTTAGTAGTCAATCCCTCATAGTTAGGAGCTGAAAGCCTTTCTGTTAAAGCCTTTCAGATAGCCTAAAAGATTTAAAAGATTTAAAATATATTAAAAAGGAAAGAATGAAAAATTGCCCTATGTTTTCGCTACGCTCAAACTCTATTGAATCTCGCTATCGCTCGATTCTTGGGGCAATTTTTAGTAAATCTCGTTATGACTTTAAAAAAAGCACAAACAATTCGGAATTCGCTTCGCTTATAGTGCTTTTTTTACTCGCTTTCGCTCGTTCTAGAATCAAATTTTGGCATTTGATTTACGCTCTTTTAGATTTCACATACTAAAAAACAGTTTTTCAAAGAGTCGAAGCGCGAATTTTAGTTATGCCGCTCGTAGACACTCGCTCGGTATATACCTTCTAGGTATATTGTGAGTTTTGAAATGGATCTTGATTTGTATTTTTGCAAAATAAGCTAAATGCTCTTGTTTTGCGATTACAGCCACTTTATTGATTTAGACGTAGCTAACTCAAAAATTGGTTTAAAAGTGGCTGTAATCGCATTTTATTGCGGTTTTAAGTGACTATCTGCTTCAAAGATATAAAGTTCTGTACCGTGGTCATCATATTCACATAATCCTTCAATAACTTTGATAAACAATTCTCTGCTTCGAAAGTAGTTTTCAGTTCTTGGATGAATATATTGATAAAGCGTGGTGTTACTGACCATTCTGAAAAAATTTTGGTTATTGACGATGGTATTTTTAACTTTTTCTGGATCTATATTTTCGGTTGATAAATTAAGTTTGTTCCAGGCGGCTAGTACTGCTCCACCTAAAGCATATTTGAGCTGATTTTCTGCATTACGTTTCTTTTGGGCGTCTGTCAGTTCTTTATGACTTTTTTGCAAAATTTCGCGCTTGTGTTCATTCTCCAGCCGGATCCGGTTTTCCAAGGCTGCTTTTTCAATTTTCTGGTAAGACTCCAGGGCACGATCCAGGCGGAAGAAATTATCCTGATCCATTTCCTGTGTCAGTAATGCCAGAATTTCTGTTTCGTTGACCAGAAGGGGCTGCTGGTTTTTATCCTTTAGCTTGATCTGTTCAATGAGGGCCTGTCTTTTTAAAAACTGGTTTTTATCACGGTCTGCAGCTTTCAGTAGATTGAGCTGTTTGTCATTGAATATGCCATTTGCTTGTTGAAGCAAGGTCAAAGCCTGCTGCTGGTTTTTCTTGAGGAAAGGGAGATTTTTAAGGAACTGCTGTAATGTCATGAGGTCATTTGAAGTGAGTATTTTCGCAGGTCTTCCACGGGCCGCCATCGCATTCTCCAGCATAAAATGGGTGAGGTTTTTGTGTTTTCAGTTTAGCATAGGCCGGCACGGGAAGAATTAAAAAAAATGTGGGAACATTTTTTTTAATTCTTAAGCTCGTTTCCGTGTTTTTAATTCGATATAATTACTACGCAATTATATCGAATTAAAAACACTTCTCCTCGTGCTCCGCAGGCTCTGCGAGGCTCCGTGAATTTGAAGGTGGGAATATGTTCTACTGCAATCTGGAACACACAACAAAAAAGGCCGTGAAGACCCGATCCGGAAAAGTGAAAAATGGTGCCACGGCCAAGAACCGGTTTCATTACATTAGCCGGACTTCGCATTTCAGAAACTACAAAGAAAGTGCTTCAGAACAGATTGAGTTTGTCAGATCGGGGAATATGCCGAATTTTGCTGAAGGGAAGCCGGCTGAGTTTTGGGAAGCTGCTGATATTTATGAACGAAGTAATGGCCGCACCTGTTCCAGTATGGTGGTGGCCTTGCCCAAAGAGCTGAGTCAGGCACAGCGGATTGAACTGGCCGAGCAATTC